>JBAUTA010000404.1:0-1769 GCA_049581985.1 Kovacikia sp. | reverse complement strand
GAGGAGATTCTCTGCTATTCGTTTTTGCCTGCAGAGGGGGTGGAGCGGTTGATTAACCTGCGGGGACGGTTGCGCGATCGCCTCAACGAAAATCAAGAAGTGGTAGGCACCGATGAAGCCTTTTTTGAGGACGAGCAGGCGCGGGAGATGCTGCTGAATCTCTACAATGAGCGATCCGGGGTGCTGGATGAAGCAGAGGAAGGGGATGTGGATTTGACCTCTGAGGCGTTGCAGATCTGGCAAAGTGCGATCAATGCCAACCCTGCCCTGAAAGGGATGATCGAAAAATTGCCGGATGTAGTGTATTCCACAAAGGAGCATGAACCGACCGGATCTGATCCGGAAGGTGTATTGCTGTACCTCCGCACCGATAGCGGCACCGATGCTTTGGCATGGGTGGACAAAGACGGCAACAGTGTTACCCAGTCTCAGATGCGGATTCTCCGTATGGCGCGATGCAGCATTGATACCCCAACCTTGCCCCGCCATCCCCAGCACCATGAACTCGTGACACGGGGGGCGGAACTGATCGCTGAGCAAACCAAAACGGTAGCGGGCACCTTGGGCAATAAGCGCAGTGCAGCGGCACGGACTTACGATCGCCTGATGGCATACACGCAACGTGTCCGCGAAACTACCCCCCTATTGGCAATGGGGACGGAGTGGGAGAACCTGGAACGGGCGATCGAGGAAATCAATCAGCATCCCATGAAGCAAAATGCGATCGCCCGCCTCAACCGAGAATTCAAAGCGGGCATCAGCGATGAACAGTTGGCAAAACTGGTGACATTTCTGCGGGAGCATGATGCCCTGTGTGTGATCAACCCAGAGGAACGGCGAGAGGTCGCGCAGATTATCTGTTCGATGGGATTATTCCGAGGCTAAAGTAGAGGCAAGTAGGACAGAGGAGGAAGCAATGCCAGCCAATCTTTATGAAACTGATTTTTATGCCTGGACATTAGAGCAGTCAAAGTTGCTCAAAGAAGGGGATTTTAAGCACCTGGATATTATCAATTTGGTGGAGGAAATTGAGTCATTGGGGAAGCAGGAACGTCGAGAATTGGATAATCGCTTAGGAATTTTAATTGGGCATTTGCTCAAGTGGGACTATCAACCAGAAAAGCGAAGTAAAAGCTGGAGGGCGACTATTCGTGAACAACGGCGAACAGCGCAAAAACTAATCAGCCAGAACCCTAGCCTTAAACCCTATTTAGCAGAGGCGATCGCCGATGCCTATGAATCTGGCAAGGATTTAGTCGTGGGTGAAACGCCCTTAGACTATGTTGATTTACCCAAAAACTGCCCTTACACACCCGAACAACTATTTGACCCTGGCTTTCCTACTGATTTGAACCCTGCTTAAGTTGATCGAAAATGCCACTGAATCGCCAACGCGCCCAAAAGTATCTCCAAAAGTTTGATTTTGAGTCCCTATTCATTGAAGAACTGGGCTGGGATACGGTCGATCGCGTCACCTTACCCTTTGAGGTGGAGGGCGAGTATTTTGAGGTGATGTCTATTGCCCAAAAGCGGGGCTTTATTGTCTATCAGTGCATTACCCCAGAAATTCCGGCACGTCCGCTCCGGGTGAAACTCGATCGCCAACTGACGGACTACAGCAAATCGCACCTGTTGGTGTTTGGGGATGAGGGCAAAACCCAACAAATCTGGATGTGGGTGCGGCAGGAACCGGGGAAACCGTTGGCACCCCGATTTGAGCAGTATCAGGTGGGGCAGGCTGCTGAGCGGTTGTTGCAGAAGTTAGAGGC
>JBAUTA010000403.1:0-3034 GCA_049581985.1 Kovacikia sp. | reverse complement strand
AGGTTCAAACGAAAGGTGCCCGTTTTGACACTGCGATCGACATAGTAGTGAAAGGATTGCCAGTCGTTCGCAAAATTCCACAGCAGGATGGGAATGAGGGCACTCGCAGCAATCGCCCCTGCCAGGTAAATCCGTCGATCGCGCCCCAGAGAACGCAACCGCTTATCTGCAATCACAGCCGCAACCAACCCCAGCACCACAAATACCGCATTGTATTTGCAAAGCCCGGCCAGGGCGATCGCGCCTGCGGATCCATACAGTCTCCAGCTTTCCCCCTTACCATCTGCCAGGTACCGTCCAGAAACCGAATCAGCCAATAGGCCGAAATCAGCGAAAACGTGATCAACCAATGGTCATGCCATGCTAGTGCCAGAAACAAAAAATACAGCGGTGACGCCAGCACCAGCAGAACTGTCATCCAAAAATAGGGCGTGGCATCCTTGCCATAGAGATAGGCAATAATTCTGTAGTAAACGTAGAACAAAATTCCATTGCTAATCAGGTTGGGCAACCTCAAAACGAACCTGGAACGTCCAAAGATAGCTGTAAAGAATCCCTGAACCCAGGCTTGCAGCGGTGGATGGTCGTAGTAAGACAGGTCTGGGTGCTCTCCCCACAGCCAGTAGTAGGCCTCATCTGGGTTGGGAAACGTAGTGAACCAGAACACCAACCGCAGAACCAGAAAGGCAAGCAAAAAAGGAAGGAGGGAACGGGGAGGCATGGGCGAGGGCGACAGGGTACAGGCTACAGGGTACAGGAAGATGCACAGCTAATTAAGTCGGGTGGGCGATGCCTCACCAACCGCACGCGGTTGTAAAACTTACTGAATTCCCAAGTCTGCATCTCTGATCCAGTTACCAAAATCGCAACGATCGCTATCGCCCCTCCCAAGCATGACATTCTTAAGGGGTAGGACTAAGTAGTTGGGCGCAATAAAATATAGCCGTAGCCCTATTGGTTAAGACGGGGTGCAGGGGTTTCACCCCTGGCTAGGGGCAACGCCCCCACTCCCCCTTGAATCCTCTGTCTTAATCAAACTGGCAATAGCTATAAAGGTGATTTTGGGGCTAGAGGGGCTTTGGCATGAGCGCGGCTTGGTTGAGACGCTCGGTAACCCCCTTGACCTGGGGCCTGCCCCCCAATCCCCTTGGCTGCCAATGAATTAGGACTACCTATTGATGGCAAGTGCATTTGTTAGGAGGGTCAAGATGGGCCAGCATAGACTCAGGAGCATTGGCGGAATCACGGCTGTTGGTTTAATTTTGCTAAGTCTGATGGGATGCTTTCAGCCAACCAAAACCGAGCAAGCGATTGCCAGCCCCCAACCCAATTCCTCCCAGGAAAGCCTCGCGATGAAACCCGAACAGAAAATCAATCCCAAATTGACTGAAGCTAATACTCGCTTTGGGTTCAAGCTCTTTTCAGAAATTCTTAAGCAAGAGCCGGGCAAGAATGTTTTTGTGTCACCCGCCAGTGTAGCGATCGCCCTTGACATGGTTTACAACGGAGCCAGTGGTGAGACGCAGACAGCGATGGCAAATGCCCTGGAGCTAAACGGACTGAGTCTGGAAGCGCTGAACCGTGCCAATTTGGAGTTAAAGAAAACCCTGGGGAATCCTGACCCAGCGGTGCAACTGGCGATCGCCAACTCGCTCTGGGCACGCCAAGGGATACCCTTTCAGCCAGACTTTATGCAACGCAACCGGGAGTTCTATGGTGCAGAAATCACCAACCTGAATTTTGGCGACCCTCAAGCCCTGCCAACTATCAACAATTGGGTCAAGCAAAACACCCGTGGCAAGATTAGCAAAATCGTGGATACCCTCGACCCCAACGATGTGCTGTTTTTAATTAACGCCATTTACTTCAAAGGTGACTGGACCCGTCCTTTTGACAAACAGCAAACGGTAGAAAAACCTTTTTATCGCCTGAACGGCACGCCAAAATCCCATCCAATGATGACTCAGAGCGGCGAATACCGCTATTACGAAAACGATCAGTTTCAAACAGTTAGCCTGCCCTATGGGCAAAACCAGCGCCTAACGATGCTGATTGTGCTGCCCAAAAAATCTTCTAGCTTAGCTAAATTTTCCCAAACGCTAAATCCGAATAACTGGCAGCAATGGGTCAATCAATTGCGGAATCGCCAGGGATCGATTCAAATTCCCCGCTTCAAGCTGGAGTATGACATTGAACTCAAAAGCGCCCTGTCAGCCCTTGGCATGGCAAATGCATTTACGGCAGAACAAGCCAACTTCTCAGGCATCAGCAAGATTCCTACTAAAATTGATCAGGTCAAACATAAAACATTTGTAGAAGTCAACGAAGTGGGTACGGAAGCTGCCGCAGTCACCTCTATCGGGATGCGGGCAACCTCTGTAATGCCGTCTAGTGAGCCGTTCAACCTGGTCGTCGATCGCCCCTTTTTCTTTGCGATTCGGGACAACCAAACGGGAACTCTACTCTTCATGGGGTCCATGGTGGAACCTGGGTGAGCTGCAAACCTGGGTTTCTCATGGCGCTCCGCTCCCCAGGAATGATAGATCTGCTCAAAATGAGCATAACTCCTTAATTTCTTGACCCTCTCTTAGCGCCATGCACTTCCCAACCATCAGGGTTAGAAGTCCATCAAGATCAGGATAGAGTTAAGTTACCCTCAACTCTATGAAAGCCCCCTATTCTGGCTGGTTTGAGGGTTTTCAATCCTGCAAAACCGTTTTGCAAGGCTACTAGGCAATCTTGTGGCCCGCAGCTGTAATCAGTTGTTTAAAAGTTTCTTCCGATGCCTTTGCATCTACCGTCACAGTCTTAGTTGCAGGATCAATCTCAACCTTTGCATCCGGTTCAGATGTCAGAATAGTTTCCTTTAAGTTCTGAGCAGCCTCAGCACTATCGAGCGTTGGAACAGTTAACTTAAGTGCCATGTTTCCTCCAGGGATGAATAGATTTCTGTCCTATTTTCTGTCCTGACAGGCAGTTCTTCATTTGACTGAAGACAGATTTCCCGGTCACCTTAGGGCGGACATTACAGTAG
>JBAUTA010000402.1:0-4934 GCA_049581985.1 Kovacikia sp. | reverse complement strand
TACTTCGGCCTTTCTGTTGGGAAACTCTCCCTACGATCTGGTGAATATGGATGTCATCTGGACACCCAAGTTTGCAGCCGCTGGCTGGCTCATGGACCTAACCGAAGAGTTTTCCCCCTCGGAACTGGCCGTTTTCTCCCCTCCCGATGTGCAAGGCGGGCGGTATCAAGATAGGCTCTATCGCTTACCTGTTCGTTCCGATGCCGGGATGCTTTACTACCGCAAAGACCTGCTACAGAAGGCAGGTTATCAGCCGCCCAAAACCTTTGAAGAACTGGTGAGAATCTCTAAGGATCTTCAGGCGAAGCAGTTAACACGGTGGGGCTATCTTTGGCAGGGAAGGCAGTATGAAGGGGCAGCCGCAATGTTTGTGGAAGTGCTGCAGGGATTTGGCGGTTTTTGGGTTAACCCGAAAACCCTGGAAGTTGGATTAGACCGACCGGAAGCCATTCAGGCGGTTCAATTTCTCCTCAACACCATCAACCAGGGCATTTCTCCACCGGGTGTCACCACTTATATGGAAGAAGATACCCGGCGGATTTTCCAGAATGGTGAAGCTGCCTTTTTGCGAAGTTGGCCGTATGTCTGGCCCCTGGCAAATGCGGAGGATTCCCCCATCAAAGGAAAAGTTGGGATCATGCCGCTGATCCCATCTGTTGGCTTTACAGGGGGTTCTTGCCTGGGAGGATGGGGGTTGGGCATTGCTAAGACCACCAAGCATCCGAAGGAAGCACTCCAGGCAATTCGATTTGTGACCAGCCAAGCCGCCCAAAAGAAGTTCATTCTAGAGGCGGGCTACGTGCCAAGTCGTCGGGAGCTGTTTACCGATCCGCAAGTGCTTGCCAAATATAGTTACTATCCTGAGCTATTGAAGGTTGTCCAAAAGGCAGTTTTGCGTCCTTCGATCGCTCAATATGCGCAGACATCAGACATTTTGCAACGCTATCTCAGTTCCGCCCTAACCAGGCAACAAACCCCCGAACAGGCAATGAAAGCTGCTGCCGCTGAAACCCGACTGCTGCTGCAAGCAGGACGGGGTGGGAAATCCTGACTCCCAACTCCCTATCCCCCGACCCCCTATGTACTCACCAAAAGTTGATAGGTTGCGATCACGAGAACAACGAACGGGGCTTTACCTGTTGCTGCCATCTGTGGCGTTGTTGTTGCTGGTGTTTGCCTACCCAATTGGGCGATCGTTCTGGCTCAGTTTATTTGATCAAAACCTGGCAACCGGACTCAAACCCGTCTTCTCTGGACTCTACAACTACACCCGGATTGTCGGCGATGGGCGCTTTTGGGCAACATTTTGGACAACCACCCGGTTTACGGTCATTTCCGTCGTTGTAGAACTAATCCTGGGCATGGGCATTGCCCTGGTTCTCAACCAATCCTTCCGGGGGCGGGATACGGTACGAACGATCGCGATTCTCCCCTGGGCTCTTCCCACTTCGTTGATTGCCCTCGGCTGGACCTGGATCTTCAACGGTGACTACGGCATCGTTAACGATATCCTGATCCGGTTGGGACTGATTCAGGAAGGCATCAATTGGCTTGGCGAACCCTTCACCGCCTTCATGACCCTGATCATTGCCGATGTCTGGAAAACGACTCCCTTCATCAGCATTTTGTTGCTGGCAGGCTTGCAGTCTATTCCCAGCGATCTTTACGAAGCTTATGCGTTGGAAGGGGCAACTCCCTGGCAGAGCTTCTATCGGATAACCTTGCCCCTGCTGATGCCCCAAATCATCGTGGCAGCCTTATTCCGCTTTGCCCAAGCATTTGGCATCTTCGATCTGGTACAGGTGATGACAGGGGGCGGGCCGGGGGGCGCAACGGAGGTTGTCTCTCTTTATATCTATGCCACTGCCATGCGCTACCTGGATTTTGGTTACAGTGCCGCAATGGTGGTTGTTACCTTTCTCCTGTTGATCGTCACTGTGGTAATTTGCACGTTTTTATTGCTGCGATCGCGCTCCAGGACTACGTAAGAAGGGATTAGGGGATAGGTGTCAGAAGAAAGCCCCCCATTTCCCATTTCCCATTTCCCATTTCTCCCATTCCTGCCATGGTCGCCATCCCCGACTCCCAAAAACCTTCCACAAAAGCTATCCGGTTTTCCATCAGCAAATTTCTATTCTGGCTGGCAGTGGTTGCAATAGTCCTCTTTTGCCTTGCCCCAATTCTTTGGCAAGTGTTAACTTCCTTCAAAGTGAACGAGGATATTGCCAAGATTCCCACCGTCTATGTTCCAACCCGGTATACCCTGAGCCACTACCTTGAGTTGTTTACCCGTCGCCCGTTCCTGCGATACATCTTAAATAGTGCTTTGGTGTCTATCATTTCGACGGTTGTTTGTCTGGCAGTCGGTGCTCCCGCCGCCTATGCTCTGGCACGGTTACGTCCTTTAGGTGGCAAGGTGATTCAGGCGGGCATTCTGTTGATTACCCTATTCCCCGGCATCCTGCTGCTCCAAGGACTGCTCGAAATTGTTCAGGGCTTGCATTTAGGCAATCAATATCTGGCGCTAATTATTCCCTATACGGCGATTAACCTGCCTCTGACCATCCTGGTCATGCGGAGCTTTTATGAGCAGTTGCCCAAAGATCTGGAAGATGCCGCCAGGGTGGATGGATACAATACCTGGCAAATGCTGACTCAAATTGTCATGCCGCTCACCCTACCTGCCCTTGTAACGACGGGCATTCTCACCTTTATTTTTGCCTGGAACGAATTCATTTTTGCCCTCACATTCATCACGGAAGAAAGCATGAAAACCATCCCGGTTGCCGCTGCCCAGATTGGAGGCACATCCGTGTTTGAAATTCCCTATGGCCCGATCGCCGCTGCTACGGTAGTCGGTACGCTTCCGCTGGTCCTACTTGTCCTTTCCTTCCAACGTCAAATTGTTCAGGGACTAACCGCTGGGGCCGTGAAGGGATGAAAAACGGAGTTACAAATCCAACCCCTCCCAACCTACCCTTGGCAAGGGAAGCTGCCGCAGGCGGTGGGGTAGATAGGCAAGGTTCATGGTTTAAATCGGTATGAGATCTTGCACCTGTTGCTACACCCGCCAAGAACTGAAGTTCCTGGCTCATAACCCAAGACCATTAAAATGGACTCAAACTCTCTTTCATACCAATTTAAATAGCGAACAGAGCAGATTGGGGACGGGGTGCAGGGGTGGAACCCCTGGCTGGGGGCTTCGCCCCCAGCCCCCCATCTGCAACCTTCATTTTTTTAATTGGTATCAGTCCTGTTTAGAGGACTTTTGCGATTAGCCCGGAATTCATTCCAGGGCGAGACTGCGAGGTGGTTGTAAGAAAGGTGCAAGATCAGAGGTAAGGGCAAGTTGTGGTGAAGTCAGTATACAAATACCAAACTGTTCGGGGTTTGTGCTTGAGGCCAAGCTTTTATCGCTCTGGGTGATAAAGTGAGTCATCTATAAACACAGAATTGCACCAGACCCCAATGCATGAATGGGATGATTAACCCTCTCAGTAGTTGGGTGCAATTAAACTAAGGATGATTTGGGCGATAGAGGGGGTGGAACCCTTTGCCGGGGGGCAACGCCCCAACCACCCCTGCTGATGACTAATGACGCTTACTGACTGACTTGTATGAATTTAATTGTTTTTCTCCTACAGTCTTCCTGGCAAATGGTGGCGATCGCGATCGCCACCGGATTCCTCAGCGGCATCAGTAGTGCTGGTTTGATTGCGCTGATCAGCCGGGCTGTGGGGCAACCCTTTAATTCATCGGTTCCCCTGATTATTGGAGGATTTGTAGGATTAGCGCTAGTGGCGTTGATTACCAGTATCGTTTCTCAGGTCATGCTGGTGCGTCTGTCGCAGGGAGCAGTGATGCAGCTGCGGATGCGGTTGAGCCGTCAGGTGTTGGCTTCAGAACTGCGCCATCTGGAACAGGTAGGGAACCCCCGTCTCTTAGCCACTCTCACCGAAGATGTGCAGGCAGTGGCAAATGCGGCTTTTGAAATCCCGTTTATCTGTATTGATCTGGCGATCGTTTTTGGTTGTTTGGTTTACATCGCCTGGCTCTCCTGGTCTGCACTGCTGTTGGTATTTTCGCTGATGGGAGTTGCCATGCTGAGTAGTCAGCAGTTTTTGCAAAAGGGCGGTAAATTGTTGGCGCTTGCCCGTGAGGAACAGGATCGGCTGTTTAACCATTTTCGGGCTTTAACCGAAGGCATTAAGGAACTCAAGCTCCACTATCAGCGGCGGCAGGATTTTCTGCATCAAGATCTGCAATCCACGGTGGTTCGCTTTCGCCGTTATAACGTGCGCGGGTTAACCCTATTTGCTATGGCGGGAAGTTGGGGAAAGCTGCTGTTCTTTTTTGCGATCGGTTTTGTTCTGTTTGTATTGCCCAAACTGCTGACCCTTAGCCCCCAAGCGCTGGCTGGTTATATTCTCACCTTCACCTACCTGATGACCCCGATGGATGACATCGTGAATAACTTTCCGGTTATTAGTCGGGCAAATGTTTCGTTCCTGAAAATTGAGTCACTGGGGCTGTCCCTTGCCGATCGGGCTGAAGTTTTAACTGCTCCGGCGGCAATCGCCCCAACCTGGCATCGTCTAGAACTCAAAGGGGTAACCTATCCCTACGGCTACGAGCAGGACGACAGCAGCTTTACCCTTGGCCCCATTGATCTCACCTTTCAACCGGGGGAACTGGTGTTCATGGTGGGTGGCAATGGTAGCGGCAAATCTACCCTGGCGAAACTAATCACCGGACTCTACATTCCCGAAGCTGGGGAAATTTCGCTAGATGAACAGCCCATCACCCAGGAAAATCGGGAATGGTATCGGCAGCATTTTTCAGTCGTATTTTCCGATTTCTACCTGTTTGAGCGGTTGCTAGGTGTAGATAAGGACAATCTCGGAGCGATCGCCCAGGACTATCTGAAACAACTC
>JBAUTA010000401.1:0-2572 GCA_049581985.1 Kovacikia sp. | reverse complement strand
AAGATGTTCTGCCGCATTCGTGGTTATTTGTCTACCCTGAGGAAACAAGGAATTCAAGTTCTGGATGCGCTGGTGAATTTGTTTATGGGCAATCCGATATTCCCTGCTCTCAAAGCTGAGTAGTTACGACATAATCATCTTTGGAGTAGGTAGGGAAACCGATGATCCCCACCAGATAGCGATCGCCAACTATTTTACCCTGCTTCCTCAGATGCGGCTTTTCGCAGGCACCAAAATCAGCAATTCTCAGTATGAGAATGATTTTCATGCAACGAGATGTGAAAATGTGGATATAGCTAGAATATTCTCATCAAAACTTTAGTCGAGAAATAATCTAAACGGGATTTGTGAAATACGAAGCACCTTTGTTTATAGGGGGTTTGGGAATTTACCCTGTTACCCTTGCAGTAACCTTCTACATGACTCGCATCGCTAAAAAAGCTTTAAACCAGCGTGTTGCATCCAGATCAAACTATGAATCATTCCATTAGACAAGAACCAGCGCTCCAGCCGTTGGATGAATATAACCAATCCCTGATGGCCCATGTCCATCCGCCGGACTGGGTTAATCCTCAACCTGCGGATTGCTATGATCTGGTCGTGATTGGGGCGGGTACGGCTGGTCTAGTCGTTGCGGCGGGAGCAGCGGGCTTAGGGCTAGGCTTGAAAGTTGCCCTGATTGAAAGGAGCCTGATGGGGGGCGATTGCCTGAATGTGGGATGTGTTCCGTCTAAATGCGTGATTCGCTCCTCACGGGTGGTTGCCGATATGCGACAGGCAGCCCCCTTTGGAATTCAGCCCCCGGCAGCGATCGACATCGATTTTGCGGCTGTCATGCAGCGAATGCGAAGGATTCGCGCTGGGATTAGCCATCACGATTCTGCTGAACGGTTCCGCCAATTGGGGATTGATGTGTTTCTGGGGAGTGCCCAATTTGTCAGGGGTCCAGCGATCGCCGTTAACAGTCACCAATTGCGCTTTAAGAAGGCCGTAATTGCGACGGGTGCCCGTGCGACTCATCCCAAAGTGCCCGGACTGGCAGAGGTGGGCTATTTGACCAATGAAACGGTCTTTTCGTTGACTGAACGCCCTCACCGTCTGGCTGTGATTGGCGGTGGACCGATCGGCTGCGAATTGGCGCAGGCATTCCATCGCTTGGGTAGCGACGTGACCTTGTTGCACAAGCATGCCCATTTACTCGATCGGGAAGCTGCCGATGCCGCTGAGATCGTTCAGCAACAGTTCTTACAGGAGAAACTTAACCTGATTCTGGATTGCAGCCTTGAACAGGTAGAAAGGACGGAGGCGGGGAAAGTCATTCACTACCGTCAAAATGGGACACTTCAAACGGTCATCGTTGATGAGATTTTAGTGGGGGCTGGGCGTACTCCTAATGTCGATGGACTGAATTTAGAAGCCGTGGGAGTCGAGTTCGATCATCGTCACGGGGTAGTTGTCAATGATTATTTGCAAACTACCAATCCTCGCATCTATGCGGCTGGAGACATCTGCATGAACTGGAAGTTTACCCATGCTGCCGATGCTGCTGCCCGCATTGTGATTAAAAACACCCTATTTTCTCCCTTTGGCTTGGGACGCAGCAAACTCAGCGACCTAGTCATGCCCTGGGTTACCTACACTGATCCAGAAATTGCCCATGTTGGACTGTATGAGCAGGAAGCGCAGGCACAAGGGCTGGATACCAATAGCATCAAAATTCCCTTTTCAGAGGTCGATCGGGCGCTGGCAGACGGGGAGCCGGAGGGCTTTGTCAAAATTTTGCACAAGCGCGGGTCAGACCAGATTTTGGGAGCAACGATCGTGGCGCGCCATGCTGGGGAAATGATAAGTGAGATGACGTTGGCGATCGTCACCAAGCAGGGGCTTAGTGCCCTATCTGGGGTGATTCACCCCTATCCCACCCAGGCAGAAGCCATGAAGAAAGCGGCTGATGCGTATCGGCGTACCCTCCTAACTCCCCGGACAAAATCCCTGTTGAAATTATTGACGAAGTTTAGTTAAAAAGCCTTTGCCCTTGTGAACTCCTCCAACCTGGACTCTATTCTCGTGATCATTCCAGTGCTGAATGAGGAAGCAAGAGCATGTCACCTTTGCGACGAGTAAAAATGCTTAGAGAGCCTGGGGTACTGGAAAACTCAGAGGCAATTTGCGAGAATCAAAGTTATCTACTCCTCGACTCGTGCCATGACACCCGAACAAGCCCATGCAGCTGATTTCCAGGCTTGTTTAAGCTGAAAGTGAATCAGTTCAGGAGTCATCCCCAGAATATGGGGTTCACTGGCAAGAATGCGATCGCGTTCCTCAGTCTGAAGTGGACCCAAGTAGCGAAGGAGGCAAGCAAATGGAAAGGGCGATCTCGCTCAATCAATCCCCTTATCCCGACCAAAAAACAAGCCAAACTCAACTTGAAAAAAATTAGCGCGTTTTCTCGCTTCATCAAGTTCAATCGTCCTTTTATTGTCTCACTCTGGGTGGGTTAAAACCCTCGCCTTCAGGCGACGGCTTCAGCAAGCGCGCCGCCCATGGTAGAGTTTGGAGGTGAGCAAAGAGT
>JBAUTA010000400.1:0-1857 GCA_049581985.1 Kovacikia sp. | reverse complement strand
CGCTAATCCTGCTTCAGCCGCTGTAGTTCCTTTTGCAGATCCAGAACCTGCCGGCGCAGTCCCTCGACATCTTGGGTGGGGATGTCACTGGTTTCGTCCTCCGACAGGATCTCAATCAGGCGAGGTTCAGGCGAGGCCGTCGATGACTGGCCAGCAGCAGGAACTTGCTGAGCCTGGTTCATTAGCTCTTCAACCACCCGTCGGGCTTCTTCAGTTGTCATCTCCCCCCGCTCTACCATCTCATCCACTAGTTTTTGGGCCTGAAGGCGCAGGGATGATAACTTACTGCCCGCCTGCTCGCCTGCATACGCCGCCAAACCTACACCCAGAAAAAACGCCTTTTGGACAATATCTCCTAAACTAGCCATGGCAACCGGGCCTCCTACCCAACAAGTATGTGCTGATTCCAGAATACGAGCAAAGTTTATTCACCGCCTACCTATCCTGGGGCAGGAAAACCGTAATTGCTGTTCGGGTAGGCAACCAGCTGAGGCGCTGGCACCCTGTAAGATAGCTAGCGCCCCTAGCAATGATCAAAAAAGTTTTTAGGAGCCTGGCATATCGAATCGATAAGTAGGCAGTTGGAATTAAATGTAAGATATTGGAGAAACCCGAGTGACCCTACATGCCCGCGCCATTACGCATCATCTTAACCGAGGACGAAGACCGCACCTTGAGCGAACTACGTGAGGCCTCGACGGTTCCTTATCGGACTCGTGACCGAGCGCACATGCTGCGGTTAAATGCCCAAGGCCTCAACGTTCCGGCCATTGCTGACATTTTTCAGTGTCATCAACATACTGTCAGGGCAACCCTCAGGCGGTGGGAGCGGGATGGATTGGGTGGCCTGTGGGAAGAGCCCGGACGGGGAGCGAAACCGAAATGGCAGCCCTCAGATCTGGACTATCTGAGCGAGTGTTTGGATCAAGAGCCCCGCACGTATACCAGCACGCAACTGGCTCGAAAACTCAAGCAAGAGCGTTTGGTAGACTTAAGCAGTGACCGATTGCGACGATTACTTAAAAAAAAAGATATCGGTGGAAACGCACTCGGCACAGCCATCGGCGGAAGCAAGACCCCGTCCAGAAAGCCCTGAAACAGGCTGACTTAGACACCTTAGTGCTAGCGGCCCAAGCGGGTCTCGTTGACATCAAGTATCTTGATGAAGCCGGGTTCTGTCTCTGGAGTCCCGTGAGCTACAGCTACAGTCCCATCGGAGCGCAGAAGCGCATGGAGCAAACGCCCACTCGCCATGGCCGTCGGATTAGCATTTTAGGGCTGTGGCAACCTGGAGAGGGGTTCGAGTATGCGCTCTCTCAAGGCGGCTTTAAGGGGGAGAGCTATATTGAAGTCATGGATTGGGTTGCTCAGAAGGCTGCACAGACCTTGGCCCAGACCGGGCGGATCACCGTGATTGTGCAGGACAACGGCTCACTTCATAAAAGTCGCCTAGTGCAGCAACAGTGGACCCGGTGGCAGGAACAGGGGTTATTCATGTTCTTCTTACCGCCCTACTGCTCCGAGATGAATCCGATTGAAACCCAATGGCGGCAATTAAAGTGTCACGAAATAGCCGGTCAGATGTTTGATAACGAATATGACCTGGCCATGACCGTTATTGAGGGAATGGAGACGCGCAGTCGAGCCGGAGATTACCCATTGAAACGTTTTATATTTAATTGCGTCTAGCTACTTAAAATGTAATAGCCAAGACTTAATCTGACACTTCTAGTAAACTTAATACAGAACAGGAGTGTCACAATGAATACTCAAGACAAGATTATCCAAAACAAACTGGGCGTGCTCAACCTGGCCAAAATGCTCGGCAATGTCTCCCAAGCATGCAAAGTCATGGGC
>JBAUTA010000399.1:0-7477 GCA_049581985.1 Kovacikia sp. | reverse complement strand
AAGGAAATCAAGGGGCCTTTTATGAGGAATTTATGAAATTATTTCAAGCACTCCAAATTGTAGACAACAATAGCCCAAATAGTATTGGTGGAGGTGGCAAACCAAGAGCACCTTTAGCACCCCCAATTGGAAATTGATAAGCAAGCACGCCTGTGTAAAACTAAAATTCAAGATTGAGCAGATGGGGGAACAGTTTTAGTATGAGCAGTACGTCAAACAACAAGAAGAGAATCAACGCCTACACCAGCGACTGAACCAACCCAAGTGGATTTAATCGGTCGCTGTACCATCCTTAAAATTGTCCACCAAGCAGGAGCTGCTCTGCAAATAGCGGCCAAGCGGGTAGCAAAGACTTGGAAAGACGAGCCAGAAGCGGTTCAACAGTTGCAGGTTAAGTTTCCTCACCTGTCAATTGTGCCTGACCCAGACGTTGCCGCGTTAGCTTCCTTAGAAGCTACTCATCGAAATGGTGATCTTGAAGCATGGAGAAGGACTCGGAAACTTCCTAATTCGGAAAATGGCCCGATTGGGAAGGCTGGTTGGCCCAGGCAAACTTTACACAGAGTTCTGACCGCTAGGCATATCTCAGTACCTGATTACGTATACTGAGGAAAAATATGTATAATTGCTTAGCTCTCAGTATTTGATTACGCAGTGTCCAGGACAATACGATCCACTTCATAGCGAGTAAGTGACAGTGATTTTAATGAATGCGTCAATAACGGCTAATAAAGATCAAGTTTCTGCTGAACTGAATGGAGAGGCTGTGATTCTGCATCTCAAATCCGGGATCTATTACGGTCTCAATGAAGTGGGTGCAAGCATCTGGGCATTATTGCAGCATCCTCAAACAGCTTTTAGTATTCGAGATGCTCTTCTCGCTGAATATGAGGTTGATACGGAAACGTGCGAACGAGAATTGCTAACAATTCTCCGGGATTTGAAAGCGGCAGAGCTGATCGATGTGACAGGTCAGTTATAGCCAGCAGAAGATGGGGTCATGAATGCAACAAATACGTAGTTTTGTTCACCTTACTTCGCGAGCGCGCCAGCTATCTCAAAACGATCGCTGTTTTTTACTTGAAACCTTTAGTCTGCTCATGGGGGTTCGTCTAGGCTTATGGCTCCTGTCGTTTGAGCGGTTGTGTAAGGTATTAGAGGGGGTGAGCCACCCCAGTTTAGGTGTCTGCAGCGCTTCATTATCAAGTCAACAGCTGGTGCAGCGGGTGATTTGGGGGGTTGAGGCAAGCTGCAAACGGATGCCAGGCACCGTAAAATGTTTGGCCCGGGCTTTGACCGTAAAAGTGCTACTCGCTCGCAGTAACTGCGACTCAAAACTGGTCATCGGCGTTGCCAAAAACCCACTTCAACAGCTAGAGGCCCATGCCTGGGTTGAACTACAGGGACGGGTTGTGATTGGCCAACTCCCCGATCTAGATCGCTTTACGCCGCTACCAACCCTGCCACAACTCTAATGGATTTTTAAAACATGAGTGCAATTGTTGGTATTTATCACTTAAATGGTTGCCCAGTTGATTTAGAGCATTTGGGTCTAATGATGGAGGCCTTAGCTCATCGGGGGACGGATGGGGTTGGCACCTGGCTTGATCGCTCCGTTGGGCTAGGGAGTCGGATGCTCTGGACAACGCCAGAGTCTTTGCTCGAACAACTGCCCTTGAAAGCCCCTGAGGGAGATTTCGTGTTGGTCTCTGATGCTCGGATTGATAATCGCAGTGAGCTAATTGCTCAACTGGACTTGGGTGGTCGTCCGTCAGATAAGGTGACCGATAGCGATCTAATTCTGGCCTCCTATCAAAAATGGGGCGATCAATGTCCGGCTTACTTATTAGGTGACTTTGCCTTTGCGAT
This sequence comes from Kovacikia sp., assembly GCA_049581985.1. Lineage (GTDB taxonomy): Bacteria > Cyanobacteriota > Cyanobacteriia > Leptolyngbyales > Leptolyngbyaceae > Kovacikia. The sequence continues at coordinate 5,608 of JBAUTA010000399.1, read as the reverse complement.
TTGGGATCAACGGCATCAAATCTTATTTTGTGCCAGAGATCCAATGGGCGTTAAGCCATTTTACTATTACCACACGGGTCAGATCTTTCTGTTCGCTTCAGAAATCAAGGCGCTGCTGGCACTGCCCATGGTACCTCGCCGCATCAATGAGGCAATGGTGGCCGACTATCTAGCTAAAATTTTATTTTCAATCCGGAAAGAAGATTCCTTTTATCGCGATATTCAAGAACTTCGCGCCACCCAAAGCATAACGGTGAGCCGAGATGCAATTAATATTCAAACTTACTGGACACCAGATTTATCCAAAGAACTGAAACTGGCCTCAGACCAAGAATATGTAGAAGCCTTTAAGGAAATTTTTGTAGATGCGGTGCGCTGCCGTTTACGCAGTGCATTTCCGGTAGGGTCAACCCTCAGTGGAGGGCTAGATTCGTCTTCAATTGCCTGTACTGCTCGTGATTTACTGCAGCAAGCGCAACAGCCTAACATTCGCACATTCTCTGCCATTTTTCCGAGTTTGGCCGAGCTGGATCCTCGTATTGATGAACGGGTTTACATGAATGCTGTGATCGATCAGGGCAATCTCGAGTCGCACTGGGTGAGAACGGACTTAGTGAGTCCATTAGTCGATTTGGAGCGCGTAGTCTGGCATGGCGAAGAGCCCAGTCCTGCACCTAATCTTTACCTCGACTGGGAAGTGTTTAAAGCTGCGCGTGAGCACAATGTGCGCGTCTTGTTCACGGGAATAGATGGGGATACTACCATTACTTATGGCATTCAATATCTTGCAGAATTAGCAGGCTCTTTTCATTGGCTTAAGCTACTCCAGGAAGGGTCGGCCTTGGCCAAGGTCTGGAATCGGCCTCGACGAGGCGTCATCTGGGACTATGGCATCAGTCCGGTGATTCCAGAGTCATTGTTACGGATGAAGCGCCGTCTGCAGGGACGCCTAGTCGATGGCGAACCGGTTTGGGATATTAAGTCTACGCTCCTCAGACCGGAATTTGCTGAACGCATGAATGTATTTGAGACGGTTCAGAGCGATGCAGTGCAGGCCCTTGAAGGAGGGCGTTCATCCCTCTCGGCCCGCCAAGAGCATTGGCTAGCGCTCAATAACGGTTCGGTCCGGTATGCGCTGCAGTGGTTAGATAAGGTGGCATCAGCATTCTCTCTGGAGGCGCGACACCCGTTTTGCGATCGCCGTTTGGTTGAATTTTGCCTTGCCTTACCCAGTAGTCAAAAACTTTACCAAGGTTGGACTCGCTCCATTTTACGGCGATCGATGGCCGATATTTTGCCGCCAGAAGTGCAGTGGCGACGTGGCAAGGGTAATTTGAGCGCCAATTTTAAAAAGAGGCTTTTGGAGGACGAGCGGCAAAGATTAGAGCAGATTATTTTTCGCGAATATGAGGGTATAGAACCCTATATAGATATACCTGCACTCCAGTTGAGCTATCAGCGCTACGCAGCCAATCCCCTTGTTACGGACGAAGATGCAACTAATATTTTTGTAGCTGTTAATTTGGCACTCTGGATCCAACAATCTCAAATCCAGTGTTGATTCCGTATACTGATACGGCTCGGTAGAATGTGGGTATACTCCCTCTAGCCTGTTGTTTATTCTAAATGTACAGGTAACCCTTAGGAGACTAAAAAATGCAAACTTTAAAACCCTGGACTGCTCCCAAGCTGACAACTCACGGGAAGGTTGAAGCCATCACCAACCAGTTAATCAAAGCTAAAAAGCTCGGCATGGCTGATGACTTCGGTGTTGCCGGCGTCGCCGATGCTGAGGGCTACAGCGTTATCAGCAGCCCCTAGTCCTCTAGGCTAAATTCTCCCAGCTGCGAAATTCGGATGTGATTTGGTTCCGCCGCTGGGATTTTTCAAAACAGCATTACAGACTTCACGGTATTTCAGGTTTATGTTTCAATATTTTGCTTACGGGTTAGGGATACATTCCAAACTAAGATTGCCTGAGTTTGTCCAGCAAGCCTCGGTCTGTGATGTAACGGTTACTTTGCAACCGCCGAGTTCCAATTATGCCGATTTATCCCAACCGCGTAAGTACCTCAAGGTATCGCCCCAAGAGACGATTGTGGTGATTCAAAATATCGCCCATTTTCAAGTTTGCCAGGGGCGCGAAATTATTGTGACGCCCTTTCCGCAGTCAGAAGAGCGGTTGATTCAGCTCTGTATTGCGGGTAGCATCATCGCCATTCTGTTGTATCAACGAGGGTTTCAGGTTCTTTTACATGCCAGTGCGATCGCGCTTAAAGATCAAGCTGTTTGTTTCTTAGGCAATTCTGGCGATGGCAAATCCTCTACCGCAGCTGCCTTAGTGGCCCACGGCCACCGCATTGTTTCCGATGATGTCGTCCCTGTCTTGATTGAACCGTTGTCCGTGCGGGTGGTGCCTGCCTACCCCCAGATCAAAATCGGCCCGGAAATTGCGAAGGCATTTGGCTACTCCTTCGATTCTCTCAGTTTCTTGCACCCATGCTTAGGGGAATACGCCTATCGCGCAGAAGCTAATTTTTCTCCTGATCCGCTGCCCTTTAGTCGAGTTTATATCCTCAATGATAGTGACGAGTTGTCCATACAGGTGTTGCCACCTCAGGAGGCAATGGTGGAGCTTATTCGTCATACGTATGGTCTTAGCCCCTTTCGTGAAGCGCTCGACGCCAACCGGCATTTTCTTAGCTGCATCGAACTCTTAAACCATGTGGTAGTGTGCCGATTGAATCGCCCTCGCTCTATTCCTTTGTTGTCTGAAGTCGTTCGCTTGATTGAACGCGACGTTCTTCATCCGGCCCAAACACTAAGTAACCCATTGTGACCCTAGGACGCCTGCGCCGTAAAGTTACCCAAGCCACGCATCTGTTGCCTGTGCTGCGGCTGATCTGGCAAAGCTCACCTCGCTGGACCCTGGCGCGAGTTGTGGTTTTAGTGATTCAGGGCTTATTACCCCTCCTTTCTCTCTTTTTACTCAAACTGATTATTGACCAAGTAGTGGTGAGTTTGCAGTCCGCCGATAAGACTTTGGCGTTTCAACAGGCGTTGTTTTTACTCTTCCTGTTGGGATGTGTCATGTTATTGACCAGTTTATTTACGTCAGTTTCAGAGTTGGTCAACGCAGCCCAAAATCAACGCGTGACTAACTATATGCAAGAATTACTTTTTAAGAAATCAGCGGCGGTTGACCTGGAATATTACGAAAATTCTCGGTACTTCGACACCTTACAGCGAGCGCAGCAGGAAGCCCCCTTTCGACCCAACCAAATTTTGAATCGGATTGCCCAGGTGTTGCAAAATGGTGTTTCCCTGGCAGGTATTTTTGTCTTTTTAATCTCTCTGTATTGGTTTTTGGCTGGTGCTTTAGTGCTAGCGGCATTGCCCTCTCTGTGGGTGCGCCTAAAATTTGCGAACGTTCAGTATCAATGGCAGCACCAGCAAACAGCACTCAATCGCCGCTCTATTTATTTAAGTATGCTGTTAGCCCATGATCAGTTTGCGAAGGAGGTACGGCTTTTTAACTTGGGAGAACTTTTTCGGGAGCGGGTTCACAATATTCGAGAACAAATATATCGCGAAAATCTTAAGCTAATGCTGCGTCGGGCGATCGCCAACCTCTCTGCCGAAAGCTTTGCCGAGATCTTGACGATTGGTGTATTTGTTTACATAGCCTATCAAACCATCCAGGGATACCTTAAAATTGGCGACTTAGTGGTATACCAACAGGTGCTTCAGCGGGGCAAGGCAGCCCTTCAGGGGGTTCTCAGCGGCTTCTCTGGACTGTACGAAGACAATCTTTTCTTAAACAACCTATACGAGTTCTTAAATTTAAAGCCCAAGATTGTCGATCCAGTCCATCCAGTTATATTTCCGCAGCTGATTCAACGGGGCATTGAAATAGAACAGGTCAGTTTTCAGTATGCGGATACCACTCGCTACGCTTTAAAGGACGTTTCTCTCAAAATCCGGCCCGGTGAGACAATCGCCCTAGTGGGCGAAAATGGCTCTGGCAAAACGACTCTGGTCAAACTGCTGTGCCGACTGTACGAGCCGACCGCTGGCCGCATTACGATTGATGGCATTGATCTGCGGGACTTTACGATCGCCGAACTACGGCAGCAGATTAGCGTTATATTCCAAGACTATGCCAAATATCACTTTACAGCCCGTGAGAATATTTGGCTTGGGAATATCCAGGCCCCAGTCGATCAGGCTGTCCAGCAAGCAGCTAAACGGGCAGGAGCCCACGAGGTAATTGAACATTTGCCCCACGGCTATGACACTATCCTGGGGAAATTATTTGATCATGGCGAAGAACTGAGCATTGGTCAATGGCAAAAGGTCGCCTTAGCTCGGGCCTTTCTGCGCGATTCTAAACTGATCGTGCTAGATGAACCCACCAGCGCCATGGATCCTAAAGCGGAATATGAAGTCTTCCAACGATTTCGAGAACTGACGCGGGAGCAAATGGCCGTTATCATAAGTCATCGCTTATCAACAGTTAAAATGGCAGACCGCATCTATCTAATGTCTAATGGCCGAATTACAGAGCAGGGAACCCATGACGAGCTAATCCAGCTGAACGGAAGATATGCTGACCTATTTGAGACCCAGGCTCAAAACTATCGTTAAGCTTCCTATCCTGTGCCAGGACTGAGGATGACAAACCATTCCCACTTGGAGCTGAGCGAACTTAGAACCGAAGCAATTGTATGATGAAGCACTGTTTAGCTAGGGTTTTATGACTAGTCCTGGAAAAACTCAAATAGAAGCCGATTCCCACGCTTCTCAGGATTCAGATTCAAAGCAATCAGACTTAGGTAGAGTAACTCTTTGATCTAATCCAGTTTCAACGGTCTAAATTCAAACTCATGTCCAAAAACGTTGCTCCCACTATGCCTACTCCAGAGATCACCGACATCGAACCTTTGAAAGTGATCGCTTCTCCAGAGCAAAAACTCCTGCTTTGTTGTGCCCGAACGCATATTGATCGCGAAACCTCCGAACGGATTAAGATTTTGCTAAGTAAAAATCTTAACTGGCAATACTTATTTCAGATAGCCCAGCACCATGCTATTACGCCATTGCTCTATTGGAATCTTAAAACTGTTTGCCCTGAGACTGTTCCTCCCGATAGACTTCAAAAACTTCGAGATTTCTTCCATTTCAATAGTCAACGCAACTTAATTTTTGCACAAGAACTGATTGGATTGATGCAACTCTTTACAGACCAAAATATTTCCGCACTTCCTTACAAGGGAATCATTTTAGCAGCATCAGCCTATGGAAATTTGGCCCTCCGTCAAATGGCAGACCTGGACATTCTGGTGCGGGAAAAAGACCTATCAAGAGCGATGGATTTGCTCCGCTCTCGGGGCTATGAGCTAACTACTCAACTGCCGTGGGAATACCATTTTACGAAGCCTAATAGCCTGCATAATATTGACCTTCACTGTCCGTTTTTCTCAGAGTTTGTGTTTGTCTTCCCGGATCCCGAACTGGCCTGGCAAAACCTGGAGTCGTTCTCTCTGGCGGGTACCATTTTACCGAATCTGACACCCGAAATGACATTATTAATTCTGAGTCTGAACGC
>JBAUTA010000398.1:0-9215 GCA_049581985.1 Kovacikia sp. | reverse complement strand
TTGCAAATCATAAATTTTGCACCATGGGGTAGAGGGGGAAAATCCCCACTAGCATCTTTAAGTTTAATGACGCCCAGCCCCTTAAAAAAAAGGGACGTTGCTAACAACGCCCCAAACTGCTTCTTCTGTGGTTAGAAATCAGGCAATAGCAGCAACTTTGACATCGCTATTTGCTAGCAAATCCTGAAGCTCTTCGGCGTCTACCGTTTCTTTCTCAATCAGCATTTCTGCCAGTTTATCAAGAACGTGCCGATTACTCACCAGAACGGCTTTGGCGCGGCGGTAGGCCTGCTCGACCAGGTTGCGAACTTCGTCATCGATCGCGGCAGCGGTTTCCTCAGAAAAGTCACGCTCGGCAGCGATGTCACGACCCAGGAACATATTGCCCTGCTGACGACCTAATGCTACGGGACCCAGCCGATCGCTCATGCCAAACCGGGTTACCATCTGACGGGCAACGCGGGCAACCTGCTGGAGATCGTTAGAGGCTCCAGTGGTCACCTCTTCTTCACCAAAGATCAGTTCTTCCGCAATTCGACCACCGAGGGCAACTGCCATCTGGTTTTGCAAGTAAGACCGGGAGTAGAGTCCCGAATCCATCCGGTCTTCGCTCGGCGTGAACCAGGTCAACCCCCCTGCCCGACCTCGCGGGATAATGCTGATCTTCTGAACGGGATCGTAGTCAGGCATCAGGGCACCGACCATGGCATGCCCTGCTTCGTGATAGGCCACCAGTTGTTTGCGTTTTTCGCTCATGACCCGATCTTTCTTTTCAGGTCCGGCTAAAACGCGATCAATCGCATCATTCACCTCATCCATTGAGATTTCAGTCAGATTTCGACGGGCAGCCAGAATCGCGGCTTCATTCAGCAGGTTAGACAAATCTGCGCCAGTGAATCCGGGAGTACGACGGGCGATTTTCTCCAGATCCACATCTTTCGAGATGGTTTTACCCCGGGCATGGACGTTGAGAATTTCGAGGCGACCGGCATAATCGGGGCGATCGACCACCACCTGACGGTCAAACCGACCGGGGCGCAAGAGGGCTGCATCTAGCACATCGGGACGGTTGGTAGCTGCAATGATGATGATGCCCGTATTTCCCTCAAAACCATCCATTTCGGTCAGCAATTGGTTAAGGGTTTGCTCGCGCTCATCATTGCCGCCCCCAAGACCGGCACCCCGCTGGCGGCCCACTGCATCAATTTCATCAATGAAGACGATACAGGGAGCATTTGTCTTGGCTTGTTCGAACAGATCACGAACACGGGAAGCACCAACGCCCACAAACATTTCGACAAACTCAGAGCCAGAGATAGAGAAGAAAGGAACCCCTGCTTCTCCCGCCACCGCACGGGCAAGCAAGGTTTTCCCCGTTCCAGGAGGCCCAACTAACAACACCCCTTTGGGAATCTTGGCACCAACGGCGGTGAAGCGATCAGCATTCTTAAGAAAATCTACGACTTCACTCAATTCCAGCTTTGCCTGATCGATCCCGGCCACGTCTCCAAAGGTAACCTGGGTTTGTGGCTCCATTTGAACTCGGGCTTTTGACTTACCAAAATTCATCGCCTGACTGCCAGGCCCATTCTGAGCCCGTCTTAGCAGGAAAAACAAGCCAACTAACAGCAAAATTGGCAGCAGCAAGCTGCTCAAAACCTTGGGTAGCAGGTCTTCATTCCCTGGCGGCAGAACCGAAATATCAACTTTATTCTTGACCAGGGTATCGATAAGATCAGGGTCATTAGGCACAAGATTGACGACGACGAAATTACCGTTGCTTCCCTTGCGGTAGCGGGCGATCGTCCGATCAGCGCTGATTTGAACCTTTTCAATTTGCCTTGTTTGAACTGCCTGATAAAACTCACTAGCAGTTTGAGTCTCTCCTCTTTGAGAAGGCTTATCAAAAAATGCTGTGGCTAGGGAAACCACCACAATTGCCAACAGCGTATATAATCCAACATTTCTCCACCGCTTATTCACCGGCGTCTATCCTCCTAAAATCAGGGTGCGGAGATATCTTCTATCTTAACCATGTTAAACAATCTTAACGTAGTCTCAGAAAATGGGGGGAAGGTTTGGGATCAAGCCCTTTGATCGATCAAATTCCCATTTTTTTAGAACATTTGTTCTGCATAGTGCTATGAATATAGAGCAATGGGGAAATTTCCGCTCAAGGATTCGCCCAGAGGCTACACTGAACTTCTGACTTTACTACCTTATTCTGGCTTAGGCAGCCTGTGTACATTAAGCGCCTGGAACTCTCCAATTTCAAATCCTTTGGCGGTACGACCCCGATCCCGTTGCTGCCGGGTTTTACAGTGGTTTCCGGACCAAATGGTTCTGGTAAATCCAATTTAATCGATGCGTTGCTGTTTTGTCTGGGCTTGGCAGGTTCTAAGGGGATGCGGGCAGAACGGCTACCTGATCTGGTTAACCATACCCAGATTAGCCGCAATCGCTCTGCCGTTGAAGCAAGTGTAACGGTAACATTCGATTTGTCCGACGAGCCAGAGCTGCTAGAAGATGCGATTGAGAGGCAGGTTGGCGGTGAAATGACACCCTCAGGCCCGGAGCCTGATAACCCATCCCTTACAGATAATGGTAATGGTTCAGAACATTCAAGCAGCCCGTCAGGCAAGGGAAGCGCTAAACACCCACGGGGAACAGCGGAGTGGAGCGTTACCCGTAAGCTGCGGGTGACTCAGCAGGGAACCTACACGTCTAACTACTTTATTAATGGGGAACCTTCGACTCTGACTGAGCTGCACGAAGAACTGAATCGCCTACGGGTTTATCCAGAAGGCTACAACGTCGTGCTACAAGGGGACGTTACCCGGATTATCTCAATGAATTCCCGTGAACGGCGAGAAATTATTGATGAACTGGCCGGGGTTGCAACGTTTGACCGAAAGATTAATCAGGCAAAGGAAAAATTGAATGCGGTCAAAGAACGGGAAGACCGCTATCACATTGTTGAAAGGGAACTGATTGACCAGCGCGATCGCCTCGCCCAAGACCGCATCAAAGCTGAGAAATATCAAAAGTTGCGAAACGAGCTGCAAACTAAAGAACAGTGGGAAGTTGTAATTCGCTATCGTCAATCTGCCCATGCGGTTGAACGGCTACGGGAGCAAATTGAGGTGGGCGATCGCGAATCTGCCGAGCTAGCGGAGCAACTTGCTACCCTGACGACCGAAATTCATCAGGCAACTGCGGAACTGGAACAGCTCAACGCTCGCGTTCGCGCTTTGGGTGAGGAGGAACAACTGGCGCTGCAATCCACTCTGGCAACTCGCGAGGCAGAACTGCGCCAGCTTCAACGCCAGGAACAGGATCTGCAGACCGCCAGTCAAGAAGTCGCGGCCAAGTTGACTCAGGCCCAACAGGAGCTACAGGAACACCTGCAAACCCTGGAAACCTTGAGCCAGCAGCAAGTTAGAGAGGCCCAGTCAGTCACCGCTCTCCAGGCAGACCGGGATCAGTCGCGACAACGTTTGCAAGCAAGTCGGGAAACGGCAAATACGATCGCCGCCAATGCTGAAGCCTGGGTTCAGGAGCAGGCTGCGCTGCATCATCAGATTGAGGCCCAACTGAATCTCCTGGAACCTCAGCGGGCGGAACAGGCCCAACTGCGAGAGCGCACCCACCTGTTGGAGCGCCAAATTCAAGAACAGACCCAATCTTTGCAGAATCTGGAACAGCGATCTGCTGAAAAACAGAATCAAAAAAGCGAGATAGAAACCCGATTGATGGGGACGCTCCAACAGCAGGTACAATTCCTTGCCCAGGGGCTTGCTGCCGCAGAGCAAGAGTTACAGATTCAGCAGGAAACTCAAACCCGCCTCCTCAATGAACAACGGGAAAAGCAGCGGCGGTTAGATAAGCTAGAAGCCCAAGCGCAGGCAATCCAGGAGGCCCAGGGAACCCACGCAGCTCAACTGATTCTAAAAGCGGACTTGCCAGGGGTTTGTGGGCTGGTTGCCCAATTGGGACGGGTTGATCCCCGCTATCAGTTGGCGCTAGAAACGGCAGCTGGAGCACGATTAGGACATTTAGTAGTAGAGGACGATGCGATCGCGGCTGCCGGGATCGAACTTCTCAAGCAGCGACGGGCAGGCCGGGCAACCTTTCTGCCGCTCAATAAACTGCAATCTGGGCGAACACCTGCTGGCGAGGGGCTGCGATCCCTCTCTGGGTGCCTTGACTACGCGATCAATCTGATTGAGTTCGATCAGCGTTATCGGAACGTATTCGCCTACGTTTTTGGAACAACCGTTGTCTTTGAGACCCTTGCCAATGCCCGTCGCTACTTGGGACAGTATCGGATTGTGACGCTGGACGGCGAACTGCTTGAAACCAGTGGGGCAATGACGGGTGGCAGCAGCCATACTCGCCAGTCGATTCACTTTGGCACGGTAGACCCAGCAGAATCTGCCGAAGTGGTGAGTTTACGCGATCGCCTACAAGAAATTGAGCAGATTCTGGAACGCTGCGAAACCAGCATCTACCGTGCGACCCAACTTATTAAAGAACGGACTCAAGGATTACAGGAGACAAGGCAACAGCACCGGGAAAGCCAGCTTCAAACAGAACAGCTCACTTCGGAACTACAAACTTTGAATACTGGACTGGTTCAGCTGCAAACCCAGCTAAACCAGAATACTCAAGAACTATCCACGGCCCAAATCCGTTTACAACGTTTAGAGGCAGAGATTCCAGTTCAGGATAGCCAGTTGCAAGACCTGCGACAAACCCTAACGGAACTGGAACAGTCCCAAACCCACAGTGAGTGGCAGCAGATTCAGTCAATCCTGCGGGCGCAGGAAGCTGACCTGAATCAACGGGAACTCGCGGTCCGGTCGATCGAACAACGGCTACAAGACCTGGAAACCCAACGCCAGCGCATTCAGGAAAGAATTCAGCAGGGACAGAAGCGGCTCCAGGAATACCGCGCCCAGCAAACCACCCAACTTACTCAGCACTCAGAACTCAACATCCAGCACGCGACCCTCCAACAACAAATTGGCGAAACCCAGGCAGCTTTGGCAGAGCTGGAACATCGCCTAGGGGCTGAAAAGCAGGTCCGAGATCGCGCTGATCGCCAACTGCGGGAACACCACACCCGCCAACAGCAGCTTGAATGGCAACAGCAGAAGCTCCAGGAAACCCAGCAAACCCGTCGAGACGAACTCGCAATTTCCCAGGATCAGCTAGAGCTCCAGCGGCGGGAACTTCCCGATCCCTTACCCGATCTTCCTGCTGATGCAGAAACACGGGAGTTGGGAGCTTTACAACATGAGTTGAGATCGTTGCAAAAACGCATCCAGGCAATGGAACCGGTCAATATGCTGGCTTTAGAGGAATACGATCGCACTCAAAAACGGCTGGAAGAACTCACCGAAAAGCTGAAAACCCTTGAGGAAGAACGCACCGAACTCCTGCTCCGGATTGAAAACTTCACCACTCTCCGACAACGCGCCTTTAAGGAAGCCTTTGATGCCGTCAATCAAAATTTTCAGGCTATCTTCGCGACCCTTTCCGATGGAGACGGTCATCTTCAGCTTGAAGACGCCCAGGATCCTTTTAATGGTGGGCTAAATCTGGTCGCCCATCCGAAGGGAAAGCCCATTCAACGGCTCGCTTCAATGTCCGGCGGAGAAAAATCCCTCACCGCCCTTAGTTTTATCTTTGCCCTCCAGCGCTATCGTCCATCCCCTTTCTACGCCTTTGATGAGGTCGATATGTTTCTGGATGGGGCAAATGTGGAGCGATTAGCTAGAATGATCAAACAACAGGCGCAACAGGCGCAATTTATCGTCGTCAGCCTCCGACGACCTATGATTGAGTCTGCTGAGCGTACCATAGGGGTAACTCAGGCGCGGGGAGCCTATACCCAAGTTTTGGGAATTAACCTGCTTACCCAAAGCGCCTCTGTATGATTTGATGATAATGATACTTAGGATTTGCGAATCAGGATTCGGCACATAATGGCATCTGAAGAAATCCGCCAACGCTCTGACCTTCTCGGCACTCCAGTCGTAACACGCGACACCGCAAAAAAGCTGGGGGTTGTTAGCCAACTCTGGGTAGATGTTGACCAGCGAGAAGTGGTCGCCCTCAGTCTCCGCCCGAATCTACTTTATGGGACGCCCCAACCCATGTTTTTGAGCAGCATCCGGCAAATTGGCGATGTCATTCTGGTTGATGACGAAAATGTCATCGAAGATATCGATGTCGAATCCTATAACAGTTTGATTAACTGTGAAGTTATTACTGAAACAGGCGAACTCTTGGGGAAGGTTCGTGGATTCAAATTTGATGTAGACAGCGGGGGCCTAACCGCCCTGACGATCGCCTCTGTCGGGTTACCCCTGATTCCCGATCAGATTGTCAGTACCTATGAATTGCCCATTGATGAGATTGTCAGCAGTGGTCCCGATCGCCTGATCGTGTTTGAAGGGGCTGAGGACCGTCTGGTTCAACTCTCTGTAGGAGTGTTGGAACGCCTTGGAATTGGTCGAGCACCCTGGGAACGTGACGAGGAAGAAGATTACATTACCCCCGTACGGGCTGATAATCAGCTCCCCACGGGGCTTCGCACTCCCATTTCTACCCCTATCCGTCAGAAAGAGCCTGCTGTTCAAGAAAATTGGGAAGATGATAATTGGGGAGAACCAGAACCCAGACAAATTCAACAGCAGCAGCGTCGGGCAGAACCCCTTTATTACGAAGAAGAAGATAATTGGAGCGAAGCCACCGGCCGGGATAAGTACGACGATCGCTATCAGGAGAAATACGACAAATATCCTGAACCAGCGCCCTATCAAGAACAAGCCTATGAAGATCTCGAAGAGGATGCTTGGGCAGATCAGGAACAGAAGTCTTACACTCCTCCCCGAATTAATATCCCTGAAAAACAAAAGGCCCCTGAGTACGAAGAAGAGGGCTATTAAGAAGCAAATTAAAACCTTTCCAGGGACGTTGTGAATAACGTCTCTAGAAGTGTTTGTCAATCATGAGCTTCAATCATGAGCTTCTTATACCAATTTAGATAGCGAACAGGGCAGATTGGGGACGGGGTGCAGGGGGGAAACCCCTGGCTGGGGGCGAAGCCCACACACACCCATCTGCAACCTTCATATTTTAAATTGGTCTTAACTCTAGTGATGGCCAGTTTGATTAGGACAGGGGATCAAAGCGGCAAGGGGGATGTGCCTCCAACCAGAGTTTCCACGTCCGGTTGAGCTGGGCGGAGATCGCTCAGTCGAGCCATGTTCATGGCGCATCCCCCTAACCCCGTTTAACCAATAGGGCTATGTCTATGGTAATTCGTGCGCCTAACCCGAGGGCACCCCCCTTTATGGAAGATAGCTTCGTTCAATTGTGAAGTTGAGATGTTAGTAGACTCTTGATGGAGGGCAAACTACTATCAGTCCAAAGTCTCTTTACCGCTGACTCATACCAATTTAAAGAGCAAACACGTCAGATGGAAACGGGGTGCAGGGGTTCCACCCCTGGCTGGGGCGAAGCCCCCACCCCCCCTCTGCAACTATTATTCCTTAAATTGGCATCAGATTGGCTGCGAAAGATTAGGGATTATTGACCAGCAATCTTAATTGAATACTGTTTTGACTCCAATGATGCATCCACACACAGAGCTCCGATTCATTAACGAATCAATAGGTTACGGTGTGTTTGCAACCCGATTTATCCCTAAAGGGACAATTACCTGGATTCTGGACGAATTAGATCAAAAACTCGATGAGTCCTACCTTGCTTCCCTAGATCCTCTTCTGCGTGAGCGATTACTGAAATACTGCTATCGGGATGAGCGGGGGTACTACATCCTGTGCTGGGATACTGCCCGCTACGTGAACCACAGTTTTAATTCAAGCTGCATGGCAACGCCCTATAGATTTGAACTGGCAGCCAGAGATATTTTGCCTGGCGAGGAATTAACGGATGATTACGGGTACTTTAATCTAGATAAGCCCTTTTACTGTTTTCCCGAACCTGGGACCTCCCGGACTAGAGTGATGCCTGATGATATCCTGCATTACTATCAGGAATGGGATCAAAAGGCGGCGGATGCCATGCGGAATTTCAACTGCGTTAAACAGCCATTAAAACATCTAATCGAACTTAGGTTTATTGATAAGGTCAACTCGATCGCCATTGGAAAAGAGAAAATGGATTCCATTCTCTCTTGCTACTTTGATCGTACTGCCCGACTCAAGGCTGTCAGCTAATTTTGGCTCCTTCTTACTGCCACCCGTTTGTCTTAACCCCGTGATTTAGATAGGAGAACGAACATGCAGCCCACCGCTTCGGACTCCGCTCCGTCCCATCCTAAGCGGGGAACTTCCCTTTTACGATCGATTGGTTCCCGCCTATTTCTCTCGGTAGTGGGTGGCTCCCTGGTGGGCCTGATTGGCACCTCATTTTTGTCCTATCGCGAACTGGCAAAGCAGTCAGAGGCAGAACTACGCTCTAATTTACAGGTCAAGGCTGAAAACCTGGAGGGAGACTTTAAAACCTTCGAGGCCTCTACTAAATTAGTTGCCGATGCAGCAAAAACACTTTATGCCGCTGGAGAACGCCGCGAGCAGATTTATGTTGATCTGATCAATCGATCCTTACAGACCTCCTCCTTAGGAACGGGCCTAGGCTTTGGACAACCTCCAGAAAAACGGCTCATCATTCCAGCACGCAAATATGCATATCCCTGGGCATTGCGGCTTCAAGATGGGAAAGTGATCGCTAAAGGGGGAGACTCTAGCGAAACCTATTTTCAGAGAGGCTACTTTAGAGATCCTATCTCTGCGGGCAAACCAATCTGGACAGAACCCGTAAAAGATTTAGATGACACTGTGAATCCTCCGATTCTGGTGGTTAGCACCAGCTACTCCCTACCGTTTTACAACGCAAAGCGTGAGTTATTGGGGGTTCTTGCTCAGGACATGGAGTTAGGCTTTCTCAGTGAAAAGTTGTCAAAACAAGTCATGCGCGATGCCGGATACTTCATTCTGGTAAGTGCAAAGGGCAATTTAATTGCCTATCCTCCCAATTCTCAACAGGCACTAGATCTGAAACCATTTCCGCAACTAAACAATTACTCAGACCTGTGGCAACAAATTCAAGGCACGTTACAGTCAGGCGCTGAAGGTGGGGTAGTTCGTTGGAAAGATGCTAAAGGCAAGCGGGAGTTTTGG
>JBAUTA010000397.1:0-4740 GCA_049581985.1 Kovacikia sp. | reverse complement strand
CTTAAATTGGTATGAGTTTGAGAAGCAATAGGTGGGTGGAGCAATTAAATTAAAGTAGGGAAGCACGAAATTCAAAGTCTTTACTTTTTAACTTTATGGACGACACTTCTAGAAATTCAAAGGGGGGGCATCTTACAGTAGAACAGGCGATCGCAAATCTTCAGGGAGAAGATCTGGGATTGCGAGTCTATGCTGCCTGGTGGTTGGGTCGGTTTCGGGTGGACGCACCGGAAGCGCTGGAGGTATTGATTTCGGCGCTCGAAGACGAGGAAGATCGGACGGAAGCGGGTGGCTATCCACTCAGGCGCAATGCTGCGCGAGCCTTGGGCAAGTTAAACGATCGGCGGGCCGTTCCCCCCCTGCTCCAGGCTTTGAAATGCTCAGATTTTTATGTGCGGGAAGCAGCCGCCCAGGCCCTTGAGCTGTTGGGCGATCCGGCGGGCATTCCTGTCTTAATTACGTTGCTGAAGGGTGAGATTCCCGGTACGCTCCCGGCCTCAGAGCCCCCTTACCTGCCCCAACCCTACGATGCAATCCTGGAAGCCCTGGGAACACTCGGTGCAGCAGAGGCAATCCCCCTGATTTCCCCCTTTTTAGATCACCCTGTGCCTCGAACCCAGTACGCGGCAGCGAGAGCAATGTACCAGTTAACCTCTGATCGCGCGGAGGCAGCGCGATACGGTGATCGCCTGATCCAGGCCCTATCCGTTAACGATCTGCAATTGCGCCGTTCAGCTCTGGCAGACCTGGGTGCGATCGGCTATTTGCAAGCTGCCGACGCGATCGCCCAGACTCTCGCGGAAAATAGTCTCAAGTTAATCTCCCTCAAAGGTTTATTGGAAAAGCAATTACAATTGACGACTCCTCCGGAACTTTCCGCAGGAGCCGTCAAAGTGATGGATTTAATGGATCGGTTGCTTTAAGGGACAAGCGTTGGGGCGGCGACGGAGCATTCCCTGATATTTTTTAACCAAAATTGGTTTCTAAAGTTGTATTAGTAGGCAATGGGAATAGGAGAATAGGAACTATAGCAGTTTCCCCTCAAATGCGGCCCATCCTGATTCTCTTGACTCCCTGAGAAACGAAAATTTAGCCCTATGCAAGTTTTGAGAAGGGGCTTGGCATCGCCAGGCCCTTACCGTAGAGCAATTGTTCAAGTTATTAATCCACGCTCCTTAATCGGGAACGGGCTTGATTTGACTGAGAATTGCTATGGGGCGGTTTCTCACCTGGGTATTGTACGGGGTGGAGGGAGTGCCCCTACTGCCCTTTGGCTTGCTTGATCTGCAAACTGCTCTATATTCTCAGCTTTCCGTTCTCTAGCCTCCTCTCCTCCCCATGACCGATACTCTCCAATCTCTCATTCAAGCCGTCGAAGCAGCCGACTCCTCCCGCCGCCTCGTGGATGCAGTTCAGAATTTAGCCGCCGCTCGCTTGCCAGGTGCGACTCCCACGCTGATTGCAGCTTTAGGGTATAACAATCCAGGTGCGGCGGTTGCCGCAGTCGATGGGCTGGTGCAAATTGGCGAACCAGCAGTTCCCCTGTTGCTGGCGCAACTGGACGCGCATAACTACACTGCAAGATCCTGGGCAATTCGTGCTTTGGCGGGAATTGGTGACCCCAGAGGACTGGTCACGCTCTTGGGCGCAGCCACCGCAGATTTTTCTCTAAGTGTTCGGCGTGCTGCGGCCAGAGGTCTGGGCATGATGCGATGGCACTGGTTCCCTGAGGATTTGTTGGAAATTGCCCAGGAAGAAGCCCTAGATGCACTGCTATTTGTGGCCCAGCAGGATGAGGAGTGGGTTGTGCGTTACTCGGCGGTGGTTGGTTTGCAAGCCCTGGGAACAGCGATCGCCCTCACCTACCCAGGTTGGCTGGCGCAAATTCTGACCCAGTTTGAGAAAATGGCTACAAATGATCCCAGTTGGGCCGTTCGTGCCCGTATCTGGAGAGCCCAGCAATTGCTAGCGACAGGGGCAGCGACAGGGCCTCGCCTGCATGACGACAAGCCCTCCAGCCTGCAGGAAGCTGATTGGCAGACAATTTTGCAAACCCTTTACGATCGCAAATCCCAGGAGCGATCGGTTTTATCAGAGGGTGACCCCCGCCGCTATCGAGATCTGGCAGCGGCGATCGCACCCCAAGGGTTGGATTAGTGGAGTCAGCTAAAGGGGCTGAAGGTGCCCACCCCCCCACTCCCCATTTTCAGCCTTCCTTTTTTTATTGGGATGGAATGTGCTTCCAAGAGAAGCGCATAATTGCGATTGTAGGCATCGTTGCGATCGCAAAAAGTCATGACACTGACACAGGTTTGGGGGGCACTCTTAATCTTTATCCTTTGCCCGTTATTAGGCGGACTACCCCTGATCGGCTGGATTACCCAGGTGTTGACTGGGCAACAGCTAAAGCAACTGGGCACCGGCAATGTTAGCGTTTCAGCCGCCTTTTATCATGGTGGGCGATTGGTTGGAATTCTGGCCGTTTTGTCGGAGGCGTTGAAGGGCGTTGCTACGGTTCTGCTGGCCCGTGCTTTTTTTCCATTGGACCCGGCCTGGGAGATGATTGGATTGATAGCGCTGGTCATGGGGCGCTACTGGTTTGGCAAGGCAGCCGGAACCACCAATGTGGTCTGGGGGTATGTGGCCCATGATCCAATCTCTGCTGCGCTGGTGTTTGTCATCGGTGGCATCGGGTTCACAATCCTGCGGGAACGCCGACAGGGACGATTTGGAATTTTAATCTTGTTTCCGTTAATCACGGCCCTCCGTCATTCCCAACAAGGGGGATTGATCATGGCGACGATCGTACTGGCAGTTCTGTTGGGCTGGATTTACCAAAAAATTCCCGATGATCTGGATTTGACACCCGAGGCAGGGCAGACAGATTCCCGCTCCGTATTTCGGTTTTTCCGGGGCGATCGGGCCATTCCCACCCTGGATCAGACGCTCAAGGCCTCCAAAGTTGGTCATAAGGCAGCGACTCTTTCCCATCTCAAGCGTCTGGGGTATCCCGTGCCCATGGGGTGGATACTGCTTGCTGGAGACGATCTGGAGCCATTATTTGAATTGCTGAAACCGTCTCCCAAATCCCCCCTGGTGGTGCGCTCTTCGGCTGTGGGAGAAGACTCCGAAACCGCATCGGCAGCAGGGCAGTATGAAACCGTTCTCAGCATCACCAGTCGCGAACAGTTGATGCCCGCCATCTCCCGCTGTTTTGCCTCCTATGATACCGCCGCCGCCGCCCATTATCGGCGCGATCGCCAATTGCCTGAAGCTCCCATGGCAGTTTTGATTCAGAAACAGGTGCGGGGCGCTTTCTCCGGAGTTGCTTTTAGTCGCGATCCAATTAGTAGACAGGGCGATGCGGTGGTGATCGAGGCATTACCAGGCAGTGCGTCCCAGGTGGTATCCGGCCAGGTAACCCCTGAGAGCTATCGGGTGGTTGTCACAGAATCCCATTTCCAGCCTGCGGCCCGATCGGGTTCCACTGCCTGGATATTGCCCGATGATCTGACCCTAGAAGTTGAAGGAACCGGTCAAGTTCCCCCTCGTCTAATTCAACAGGTGGCATTTCTGGCCCGTCACCTGGAATCCCACTATCACGGCATTCCTCAGGATATTGAGTGGAGCTACGATGGGCATCAACTCTGGTTGCTGCAAGCCCGTCCGATTACTACTCTCCTGCCCCTCTGGACCCGCAAAATTGCCGCCGAAGTCATCCCTGGATTGATTCGCCCCTTAACCTGGTCAATCAACCGCCCTCTCACCTGTGGCATCTGGGGAAACCTGTTTCGGCTGGTGTTAGGCGATCGGGCCAGGGGGCTGGATTTCAACGAAACTGCCACCCTCCACTATTCCCGCGCCTATTTTAATGCTTCGCTGCTGGGACAGATTTTTCGGCGTATGGGATTGCCCCCAGAAAGCCTGGAGTTTCTGACTAGAGGCGCAAAGTTCAGTAAACCGCCGCTAGCTTCCACCCTGCGAAATACATCGGGACTCCTGCGCCTATTTGGGCGCGAATCAAATCTGGAAAAGGACTTTCAGCGCGACTACCAGGATAAATTTGGGCCAGCCCTTGCCGATCTAACCCAAAATCCTGCCTCTGGGCTAGCGGTTGCCCCACTCCTCAACCGGATTGACTGGATTCTGGAATTGCTCAAGGATGCCACCTATTACAGCATTCTGGCTCCCTTGAGTGCTGCCCTTCGGAAAGCGGTGTTCAAAATCCAGGACGGGCAACTGGACAATAGTGATACGCCGGAAGTAGCTGCGCTGCGATCGCTCCAGGAACTGGCAAATCAAGCCCAAAAAGTCTTGCAGGAGACCAGGCAGGAGGCGGCATCCCTGTCCCTTCCCCTGCCCACCCGCCTGGCTAAAACTCCTGCTGGGCAAACCATTCTTGACCAGTTTGACCAGTTGATCGATCGCTACGGCTATCTGAGCGAGGTTGGAACCGATATTGCAGTCCCCACCTGGAAAGAAGATCCTCACCCCGTGCGGGAATTATTTGCCCAGTTGTGTTTGCATCCAACGCCTGTAGGAACGTCGCCATCACCAGGGGGAAAGGCGCGGGGGGTGCAGCGACGGTTTCGCCTCAAGGGTCGGGTGACAGAGGTTTACAGCCGATTGCTGGCGGAGCTGCGCTGGTGTTTTGTGGCCCTGGAAAATCGCTGGCTGGAATCGGGATTGCTGACAGTGCCAGGAGACATTTTCTTTCTGGAATTTAATGAAATTCGGCAG
>JBAUTA010000396.1:0-10738 GCA_049581985.1 Kovacikia sp. | reverse complement strand
GTCTATTTTTTTAGACTTTGAATTTCTGATTTCTCCTCAAATTAAAGGTTGATTAAGTCTGGCAAATCAATATTTTGAGGTCATTCAGAAGAACTGAATATATCGCATCCCATCACTAAGAAGCGTTGGGGAAGTGAAAGCAATGTTGTTTTGGATGAGAGGACAAGGGGTATGAGACCAACAATGAAACGGTTTACTCTCAGTACGACCTTAATGGGGCGTGTGACTGAAGTTCAGCCAGAAGATTCAGCGTTTTGTATCCAATGCAATAGTGGAACGGAGTTTCGCGTTCTGGTTGGTAAAGAAACTCAGTTTCAATTTCTGAAGAATCTGGATGGGATGAATCGCGATCGCTATCCGGTTCCTGAAGGCTTTGATGGAACTCCATCAAAGTTTATCACTCGATATATTCGGCTCAATTATCTGGTTGTATTAGAAGGCATTTATCAGGAAGATAAGGATGAGTCCTATTTTAATGCTCGCCAGATCCATGTATTGCAATCTCAGGATGGGCAATATCTATTTGAGAATAATATGTGGTGGCTCACCCAAATTTCCCGGTTGGCCGATACCTGGCTAGGTTTTTTGTTCCCAAATAAGACAACCTATGAAATTGATGATTTCAGACTTTACCAAACTAAATTAAACATTACTGGCCTGCCTACAGATGACAACTTACAGGAGTGTGCCACTCTTTCCAGGTTGATTTATGGCCTATCATCTGCCTACTTGCTCACGGGATGTGAACGGTATCTTTCAGCTGCCCGTGCCGGAGTGAACTATCAACGAGAGACGTTTCGTTACCTGTCCCATGATGGCAAGCAATGTTTTTGGGCCTTTGGCAAGCGAAGGACTGAGACCAGCTACGAACTGTATCTCCATTCGCAGAATGATGACGACAAGGACACCATTCCTCTTTATGAGCAGATTTACGCCCTAGCGGGATTAGCCCAGTATTACCGAATTACCCTGGACTGGGAGGTCTTGGACGATATCAAGCGAACAATTCGTACCTTCAATGACTTATTCCGTGATAAAGAGTCAGAATATGGCAAGGATGCCTATGGAGACTGTTTCTCTCACCTGGATCCCGTAAACTGGAAGTGGGACAGCGACGCTTTAGGCTCCAACCAGGCCAGAAAAAACTGGAACTCGATTGGAGACCATATTCCGGCCTATCTAGTCAATGTGCTGTTGGCGATCGATCCTTTGCCGATCCATGCCCACAGCTACGAAGAATTGCACACCTTCGTTGCCACTTGCAAAAAAATTCTTCACACCACCAGTACCATCATTCTGGAGAGATTTCCGGATCCTGATCCGGAAGTGCCTTTTGTGAATGAACGATTTTTCCGGAACTGGAAACCGGATCACGGTTGGCGATGGCAGCAAGATCGAGCCGTTGTTGGCCACAACCTGAAGATTACCTGGAACCTGACTCGGGTTGCCAACTATTACTATAAGTTGGCCCAAGACACTTCCGACGAGCAAGAAGAAGAAAGCTCGGTGCAACTTGCCGATAAGCTCATGAAGTTAGCGGATCGGCTCGGTGCCAGTATGGCAACGGTGGGATGTGATCTTTACCGGGGTGGTGCATTTGATGCGGTCGAGCGCCATCCAAGCAATAACATGGGCGTTGAGTTTCCCTGGGGGAATCACAAAGACTTTTGGCAACAAGAACAGGCGATTCTGGCTTACCTGATTCTGTATGGATGCAGCGGTGAGGATAAAGACCAGCGGCAGGAGTATTTGCAACGCGCCCGTGAAACAGAAGCCTTCTGGAACTTGTTCTTTTTAGACCATGAAACGAAGGGGATCTTTTTCCGAGTTACTGATATTGGAATGCCTGTTATTCAAGGAGAGTATCGAAACAAAGGTGGACATTCTATTTCTGGCTATCACGCCTTTGAGTTGAATTTTTTAACTCACATCTACACGTGCGTCTACGTGACGAAACAGCCCTTCTGTCTGTACTTTAAGCCAGATGCTAACTCTCGCCAGCATTCCATCAATGTGTTACCTGATTTCTTCAAACCTGATGCGCTGGAAATCAGGAATGTCAGCGTAGATGGAATTGCGCGGACAACCATTGATCGCGATAACTTCCGGGTTGAACTGAGTGATGACGAATTTCGGCTTGGTTCTAGTGCAGAAATTGTCGTGGAATTTAAACCTCTGTAGGGTTAGGAGGCTGGATATGAACAGTCATTTGTTAGAAGGAAAAAAGATTGCAATTCTGGTTGAGACGGAATATATTCCTGAGGAAATTTCAGCCTACCAGACTCATTTCCCTGAATTGGGAGCGGAAGTCCATTTGATGTCCCGTCTTTGGGGACAGGCAAGTGCCCGTTTTGTCAGCGATGTGGATGCGGTTGGCAAGGAAATTCACTATTTGGATATCAATACCGATTTTCAAACGGTAGATATTGGGCAATATGCGGCTGTGATTATGGCAGCAAATTACACGAGTGTTCGTCTTCGCTACTTCCAGCCGCCAGATAGCCTTTCTATTAGCCCAGAGCAGGTTCGCAGCGCTCCTGCGGTGCAGTTCTTTGCAAGAGCAATGGCGAATCCTCAGGTGATTAAAGGGTTTCTCTGCCATGGGTTATGGATTCTAACGCCCATGCCAGAACTGCTTAAAGGAAGGCGGGTTATCTGTCACGAAGTGGTTCTTGCTGACATTGTCAACGCAGGTGCAATTTATGTCCCTGCTCCGACAAATGTGGTGGTGGATGGGGATATGGTTACCGGGCGATCGGGCCAGGATGTGCAGGCGTTTATCGATGCGATCGCGCACCAAATTGGTTTGGTTGACCAGGGACAAGTGCTCCTTTCCTATGAGCAAACTCTTCGCCAAATAGAAGCAACTAAATTACAGGATTCAATGACCTGAATGGGGAGGTTAGGCAAATGACTAAGAAAATTTTGATTGTCCTATCTGAATGGGGCTATTGGGGCGAAGAATTAATTGGTCCGTTGGAAATGTTTGATGCTGCGGGCTACCAAGTTGATTTTGCAACACCAACCGGAAAACGTCCGATTGCCTTAACTCCCAGCATGGATCCAACCTCTGTTGATCCGCCCTTAGGTCGTTCGGTGGTTTCCCAGGAAATGGCCGAAAAAGTGATGGCGATCGATGACCCCAAAAATCCTCGTTTGGATCACCCGAAAAGTCTTAAAGCCTGGTTGCCAGAACGCCCCTACTGGAGCTCTCCTAAATTTATTCGTGAAATGGAGAACTATTACAAGCTCCTCGACGAAGTGCGAGAGCGAGATTTACAGCCCTATGACGCCCTGTTGATTGTGGGCGGTAGTGGCCCAATTTTGGATCTGGTGAACAACCAGCGGGTGCACGATCTGGTTCTGAGTTTCCACCAGATGGATAAACCCGTAGCGGCTGAATGTTATGGAGTCGCCTGTCTGGCCTTTGCGCGGGACCTTGGCGATCGCAAGAGCCTACTTTGGGGCAAACACGTCACGGGACATTGCCTGGAATATGACTACAAAGACGGCACAGGCTTTGTAGGTACCAATTTCAATATGGGGCCACCGCCCTATCCACTGGAGTACATCCTGCGCGATGCCACCGGGCCTGACGGACAGTTCCACGGCAATGTGGGAAAGGAAACCTCGGTGATTGTGGACTATCCCTTCATTACTGGTCGTTCCACCCCCGATTCCTATCTCACGGGACAAAAAGTTGTGGAAGTTCTCGAAAAAGGACTCAAACGGTATGGCTGGTAAGCAAGTTCCGCAAGTCATTGAGGAACGGAAGACCAGCGGTTAGCAGAAAGGTAAGGACTATGGTGAGCAAATCTGGGTGCTTCGCAATTCTTGAACAATTCCTCGCCGATGGAATGCACTACATGTTTGGCAATCCCGGCACGTCTGAAGAGGGTTTTTTGGATGCCTTACGGGCTTACCCTGACCTGAAGTACATTCTGACATTGCAAGAGTCTGTCGCTGTCATGATGGCCGATGGCTACGCCCGCGCCACCCAAAAGCCAGCCCTGGTGCAATTGCACAGTGCTCCGGGTCTGGGAAACGCGATCGGGGCTTTGTATCAAGCCATGCGTGGCCATTCCCCCCTGGTGGTCATTGGCGGCGATGCCGGGATTCAATATCAGGCGATGGACGCCCAGATGGCCGCAGATCTGGTGGCGATGGCGGAACCCGTGACCAAATGGGCAACCATGGTGATGGATGCTGCATCCTTGCTGCGAGTGGTTCGGCGCGCCATTAAGATTGCGGCCACACCTCCCATGGGGCCAGTCTATGTGTGTGTGCCCCTGGATATTCTGGATAAACCCGCTGTCGAAGAAGTCAGACCAACCGCGTTTCCATCGACCCAGGTAATCCCCGATCCAACCCTACTCCAGATGGCGGCAGAAATGCTGGCATCGGCGCACAAACCCATGATTTTTGTGGGGGATGGGGTTGCGTTTGCCAATGCCCAGGAAGAACTCACCCAGGTGGCAGAACTCCTGGGGGCAGAGGTTTGGGAAGCCGACGCCGGAGAACTGAATCTCAGCCATGCTCACCCACTGTATCAGGGTATGACGGGGCACATGTTTGGGCACCAGAGTTTGCCTATTACCGCTCAGGGGGATATCAATCTCATCTGTGGCACCTATCTCTTACCGGAGGTGTTTCCTGAATTAGGCAATATTTTTGCACCGGGGGCGAAGACCATTCATATCGATCTGGATGCCTATGAGATTGCCAAAAATCATCCCGTTGATCTGGGAATGATCGGTCATCCAAAACTGACGCTCAAACGATTAGCCGATGAACTGAGAGGCATCATGACCGATGCCCAGAAAGCCTCTGCCCAAGCCAGAGTAAGGGAGCTGGAGGCCACCAAAACTTCGAAGCAAAAGTATGAATTAGAGGTAGATCAGCACCTTCGAGATGAGATGCCCATTCACTTTTCAAGAGTTGCCGAAGAACTGGCCAAACAACTTCCTCTAGACGCCATTCTGTTTGATGAAGCGTTGACCTGTTCTTCGGCTCTGCAACGCTATATCCAGCCGATTCAAGCAGGCCATTATTTCTTAACGCGGGGTGGCTCTTTAGGGGTCGGAATTCCGGGGGCAATTGGGATGCAACTGGCCCATCCCGATAAAACGGTTGTGGCTGTAGCCGGAGACGGAGGAGCAATGTATACGATCCAGGCCCTCTGGTCTGCAGCCCGGCACAGGGTCAATGCGAAGTTCATTATCTGCAATAACCGTTCCTACCGACTGCTGCAATTGAATATTTTGGCCTACTGGCAAGAACGAAATCTCCCAAACCATGAGTATCCATTAAGTTTTGATTTATCCAAGCCTGAGCTTCATTTTGATCAGATCGCGCGATCGCTGGGAGTGCCCGGTATCCGCGTCGAGAAACCGGATGAGATTGCCCCTGCGATTCAAACAGCGCTGGCTGAGGACGGTCCCTTTTTGATTGATGTGGTGTTAGAGGGCGATATTCGGCCAGAGATGGTTGGCATTCATTGTGGTCAGTAAGGAATTGCAGCCACTAAAAACAAAACCTTAGGCAACTGATCAAACCAGCAGGCTTTTTCCTGCCCCTCTATTCCGATCAAACTCCATCCCGATCAAAAAGGATTTACAAAATTCTGAGGAAACCAACTATGAATGCCCATCAAACCTTTGATTACATTATTGTCGGCGGTGGCTCGGCTGGATGTGTGCTGGCAAACCGTTTAAGTGCAAACCCGGACACCCGCGTTTTATTGCTGGAAGCGGGTGGGCCCGATGACGACCCAAGAATTTTTACCCCGATGGGATTTTTGCAGTTGTGGGAAACCGACATGGACTGGCAGTTTATGACGGAACCACAACCCGGTCTGAATGGACGCAGGATGCCTTACATCCAGGGAAAAGTACTGGGTGGCGGTAGCTCTATCCATGCCCTGATGTATGTGCGCGGCAACCGCCGTAACTTTGACCTGTGGAATGCTCTGGGAAATGAGGGCTGGAGCTATCAGGATGTGTTGCCCTATTTCAAGAAATCTGAAAAGTTTGAAAAGGGTGAAAATGCCTTCCACGGGGCAGGTGGCCCAATGGCGGTGCGCCAATGTTGGAATCCCAGCCCGGTCGCGATCGCGTTTTTGAACGCGGCCAAAGAACTGGGTTACGGCAGTCCCAACTGGGATTTTAACGGCGCACAGCAGGAAGATGGCGCAGGCCTGTTCCAATTCAATCTCACCCAGGACAAACAGCGGTCAAGTGCAGCCAGCGCATTTTTAACGCCCGTTTTAGGACGCCCCAATCTGACGGTCAAAACCCACGCCTTGGCAACCCGCGTGTTAACAGAAGGCAACCGGGCAGCGGGGGTTGAGTATGCCCAAAATGGTCAGTTTTATCAAGACGCAGCCGCCCAGGAAGTGATCCTCAGCGCCGGCACCTTTTTGTCGCCCAAGCTGTTAATGCTGTCTGGTATTGGGGCACCGAATCATTTGCGATCGCTCGGCATCCCAGTCGTTGCAGATTTACCGGGCGTCGGACAAAACTTGCAGGATCACCTGCGGTTACCCAATATTATTTATCGCTCCAAACAAACCATGCCTGCGATCGAGCTAGCCGCTGAGGTTGGGCTGTTTACCAGGCTTCGCCCTGAGATGACTGCGGCTCCTCCCGACTTGCAGATCAACTTCAGTGCAGGTATTTCAGGTTGGGTTCCGACAACAGTTCCGCCAACCGATCCGCCAGAAAGCTACTCGCTCTTTGTGCCGGTGCTGGTGCAACCCCAAAGCCGAGGGGAGGTGAAACTGCGGTCCGCCAATCCCCAAGACCCGCCCATGATTGATCCGAAATATCTCAGCATGGAAACCGATGTCCAAACGTACATTCAGGGAATTAAGCTATGCCGCCAAATCGCTAATACAAAAGCGTTTGCAGATTTTAACGATGGCGAAGTTGCCCCTGGCATGGATGCCGACCTAGAACAATTTGTTCGGAACAACGTGATGACCATCTGGCACCCCGTCGGCACTTGCAAGATGGGGCATGATGCGATGTCTGTGGTGGATCCACAATTACGGGTTCATGGTGTGGAAGGCTTACGGGTCGTGGATGCCTCGGTCATGCCAACCGTCCCCAGCGGCAACACCAATGCAGCCGTCATCATGATCGGAGAAAAAGCTGCCGATCTCATCCTGAGCGCTCAAACAGTTCCAAAAGTTCCATCAACTGCTTCAGTTCGATAACATTCCCGTCCCGTAGTTTCGTTTAATCATTGACACCCGCCGGAGCATCAGTTGCCATCTCATCATTAGCGCTATTTATCAGCACGGGGGCAAGGCTCAACAGGCGGAGAGGAAGGACACTATGAAACGCAATCTTTTAAAATTCATGGCAGTAACCAGTGCGGGGCTTGCATTAAGCATCAGTCTCAACACTGCTGCAAGGGTTTTAGCCCAACAACCAGCTGTACAACCTGCCCAAGCACCGGTTGTACAACCCACTTCGCAACCTGCAGCAGCCCAGCCCACTGCCTTAATCAATGATCCTCGGGGTTTGCTAAACGCGTTTGGCGCAATGTTATCCAATCCAACCCTAATCCAAGGGTTTCTAGATCAGCTCGCTGACAATGTACAGTGGAATGTCATAGGAGATTCCAGCAGGCTACTATTTCCGGGGCAATACCAGGGGCGTGATGCCGTGCAGACCCACATCCAGAATAGTACCCGAAACATTATCTGGACGGCAGAGGAGTTTACTCCCTTAGATATCCTGGTTGAGCAAAGAACCTCTTCAAAAACAGGGGCGAAAGAGCGGCGAGTTGCAGCACGGGTGGCCCAATCGGGGAAAGGGGCGTTTACCGGACGCAGTTTTCGAGGAGATTTTGTTTATCTGTTCACGATGGATGCGGCAGGACGAATTCAGTCCTTTAACGAGTACTACAATAGCTATCCCGTTGCCGCAGCAGCAACGGGAGTTGCCGCACCGATCATGCCAGGGAACGATCGCTTAACCGGACAGGCGGCAACCGTTGATCCGCAAGTCAACCCTGAAACGGCAAAAAAAGCCGCGATCGCAGCCTGGAAAGCCCTGATTGCTGGCGATCTGCCGCAGGTTGCTAAAATGAGTACTCCGAATAGCCGGTGGAGCTTTGCGATCGGAGGACCCAAATCTCTTCCTTATGTCAATGCGGCTGAGGGCATGACCTCCGATGGACAACCGCTGAAAGCGGATCTGAGCAATGCTGGTCCTATTGTCCAAACCATTCTGCTCCCCAAGGAATCCGTTCTGAAGTCTGGGAAATTAGTTATTCAGGAAACCATCGCCAATGGCAACCGGGTTTTAGTGCGTTTACGCGAAACCGGGGCGATCGCACGGGAAACCGGAAATCGGTATGACCTGGATATTCTCAGTTGGATGACGATCGATCGCGACGGCAAAATTGAGTCCAATGAAATTATCGTTGACACCTATCAAACGGTGATGGCATTACGCCCGGGAGCCATGTTCCCGCTGCCCGAATCGCCTCTAAAAGTTCGCCACTTTCCGCCCTTCTTTGTGACTGGCAGCCGTGTCAATGAAATGATTGTCACCTTTGATGAACAGGGGAACTACACAGGTGTCTTAGGGCAGGCTAACTCAACAGATACTAGACTGCAACAGCCCAGTGCGCTCACCTATGGCGCTGATGGCAACCTTTATACCACTTCCAGTAATACAACCGATCGCACCCTAGGGAATGAAGTGCTGGTTTACGACGGAGTTTCTGGACAGTTTCGAGGGGGGTTCGGTCAAGCCAACAACGCCCAGAGCGGATTGCTCAACCCCACCGGAATCAAATTTGGTCTCGATGGCAACCTGTATGTGGCCAACGGCTATAACTCGCAGGTTTTGCGCTACAACGGCAAAACCGGGGCATTCATGGGAGTCTATGCAACTCGTAACAACGGCTACCCCAACAACCTTGTCCCAGCGGATTTACCTGTATCCGATTTCACAGTGCTTGTCTTTGGCCCCGATGGCGATCTCTATGTAACCAGCTTGCTAGAGAACAACATGCAAGGTGCGGTTCTAAGATACGCTGGTCCACGCTCCGCGAAACCTGGAGCATTTCGGGGAATTTATGGGCAAGCGACCAGTACGAGAAGTGAACTGAATCAGCCCCGCTCCATCGTCTTCGGTCCTGATGCCAACCTGTATGTAGCCAGTGCTGCAACAGGGCGGATTTTGCGGTATGCCGGGCCTCTGAGAAAAGATGCAGGAATGTTTATGGGGGTGTATGCCGATATTCTCAGGGAAGTGATCGCCCAAATGGGAGTCACCAGTAATGACTTAAACGGAGATGGTATTCCCGATCAGGTAATTCAAAATGGGCTTGGATTTGGCATTGATGGCAATCTTTATGTCAGCAGTTCAATCCAGGCGGGAGTTGCCGCTGGTCAACCCCCAGCTTCACCAACGGGTGGCAGTCAGATCAGAGACTATGCAGGGCCTCATCGGATGAATGCAGGTCAGTTCCTGAGTGTGTTCGGGCAAGCTGACACGGAAGGCAGTCGTCTTTTACTGCCTACCACTCCCGAATTTGTACATCACGATAATTCATTTCCTGCTGTTCGCCGCTTCAACCAAATTTACTTTGTTGTCGGTTGCAATACCGATCGCCCCACAGCCGCCAATGGCACCGCAGGATTCTTCCAATCCGATACCACTGATGCGATCGCGGCCTATGACAAAAATATGAAATTTATCGGCTTTCTGAACCAGGATCTCCTCGGTTCCAAGAATCCAGTCAATGGTGTGGGTGGAATTACAGTCGCACCGAATGGACACATCTTAGTTTCCAGTCAACTGTCAAACCAGGTGCTCCAATTTAACAGCCTCACTGGCAAGTATATGGGAGTCTTTGGAGACGCTTCCCCCAGAGGCACGGGAGATAATCCCAGCACATCAGCGAATGAAGGACTTAATTTCCCCGCAGGACTAACCATCGGCCCAGACAATAACCTTTATGTCACCGATCTGGGCAACAAACGAGTCCTCAAATTTGACGGTTACACCGGAAAATTCTTAGGAAGCGTCATTCAATTCAATACCGCTGAGGCGTTTCGATTTACGGATCTGGTCTTTGGTCCCGATGGGCGCATTTATATTGGCTTC
The DNA here is from genome assembly GCA_049581985.1 of Kovacikia sp. GTDB lineage: Bacteria > Cyanobacteriota > Cyanobacteriia > Leptolyngbyales > Leptolyngbyaceae > Kovacikia. The sequence goes on along the minus strand of JBAUTA010000396.1, from coordinate 611 downwards.
AATCCACCCTTAGAGCAACCGGCTCTCGGTGTGGCTGAAGTCCGGGTTTACCGTCCTGATGGAGTTCTGGAAACCACAATTAAAGGAACCCCAGAACGACCGCTAGACTTTGCTGCCGCCCTGGATGTAGGCCCGGATAATCGGCTTTACATTGGGGATGATCCGGCCTCAGTGGTGAACACCGCTAACGGACAATTGCTAGCACCCGATCGGGAAAGTCGCCTATTAATTTATGACATTCCGAATGTTTATCCCTTGTTCCGTAATTCCCAAACAGACTTGGGAGATCCATCGGGCAATCGTCAACAACCCAGACTCGTCAAGGAATTTCAGATTGGGCTTGGCAATGCCGGAGGCTTAACCGTAGACACCGATGGCACGATCTACATCAGTGAACCCTATGCCGGTCAAGTTGCCAAATATAACGCCAATGGAGAACTGCTAGGGACAGTACCCAATTTCCGTCTGCCAAGCGCAGCATTAACCCAAAATGGTGGTGTTGATGCAGATGGCAGACCGCGCCCAACCGGTTCAGTCTTTATTAAGCCCATGCAATAAGTAGGTAGCGCTAATTAATTGTAAGAAGGGGGAGTGGGGGCTGCGCCCCCAGG
>JBAUTA010000395.1:0-2047 GCA_049581985.1 Kovacikia sp. | reverse complement strand
GACAACGGGTTGAAACCTATCTGATGCTGACGCCAAAGCAGCAGCTTGAAGCCGCTGAGGATGTTTTGCCAGCATTCAAAACCTTACTAGAGGATGAAGAGGCGGACTACGAAACGCTGAGTCATCGTCTGGCCCCCTACAATCGGGAGAGCTTAAGACAAATCCTACTGCAACGTCAGGATATCACCCCGATAGAAGCGGAAGCGATTCTCAATTCTCTCGATAAAACCCGCGATCGGGTTGTGTTTGAATCCCATTCTCTTTACGAACAGGCCAAAGAGCGGTTTGCCGTTCAACAACAGAAACTAGAATCCTATCTTCGCGATACGGGTAAGTCGGAACTCAATCCGGAAGGCATCAAGCGGGATCTAAAGCTATTAGTTTCTGATCCTCAAACGGGATTATCTTCCCTGCGTTACCGGGCATCCAGGCTCGATCGCGATACGTTGGTGAAGTTATTGAGCCAGCGTCAGGATATGACTGAGGCAGAAGCAAACCAGATTGTTGATCAGGTGGAATCTAATTGGAATACGTTATTAAATTCACCTCGCATCGTTGTCGATACCGTTAAAGACAAATACGATCAGACCCTGACCTCTGTATCAGATTATTTACGTCGAACTAATTTGGAAGAACTGGATCCAGATGGCATTCAGCGAGATTTGAGCAAACTGTTCGATGATCCGAAGGAAGGAACCCTGGCACTGCGACGACGGTTATCTAAAATCGATCGAGAAACCTTAGTGCAACTTTTAAGCCAACGGCAAGATCTGTCCGCAGAGCAGGTGAATCGTACCATCGATCAGCTTCAGGCAGCCCTTCGTAAAATTGTTCGATCGCCCCGTCGTTTGGCTTTGCGAACCCAGCAACAGGTGATGGATTTTGAGTCTACGGTGGAAGATTATCTTCGCCATACCGACAAGGAGGAGCTAAATCCGGAGGGCATTAAGCGTGATTTAAGTTTGCTGGCCCAATCTCCTCAGGTCGGTTTGCAAAACCTGGGTGATCGCCTCTCCCGCTTCGATCGCCAAACCCTGGTTGCCCTTTTGGCCCAGCGTCAGGATATGACGACTGAAGAAGCCGAGCGCATTGTGGCTCAAATTGAGTCTGTGCGCGATCAAATCCTGGAGCAGGTGCGCCAGATTCAGTCCCGCGTTCAAGCAATCATCGATCGCATCTTTGAGCGCATTCGAGAGTATCTGAATGCCCTTGATCGTCCTGAACTCAATTACGACAGCATCAAACGGGATGTTCGCACCTTGTTTGATGATCCTCAGGCCGGATTCGATGCCCTCCGCGATCGTCTGGGGCAATTTGATCGGGGAACGTTGGTGGCTCTCCTTAGCTCCCGCCGGGATATTTCAGAAACAGATGCCGAGCGGATTGTTGCCCAAATTGAGTCTGCTCGTGATAGTGTGCTCAACCGGGCTGAACGAATTCAGCAAGAGGTCCAGCGACGGATTGAAGCTGTTAAGCATCAGGCTCAGCGGCAAGTTGAAGAAACTCGCAAGGCAGCAGCTATTGCGGCCTGGTGGCTATTTCTGACGGCCCTGGTGTCGGCGATCGCCGCCGCAGGGGCAGGTGTACTCGCTACCTAATCCAAGGTGCAGGTTACGGGATATCGGTAAACAGGATTGCCCAGAATCACTGACCGATTTCCCGTTACCCATGAGTCATTACCCATTAGTCATTACCAATAGTGATTGTCCTTTCTCCAAAAGGTTTGTCTGCCCTTCTCTCGGCCCTGTGGGAAGGGTTTTCTTATAGCCGCTTGCGATCGGGTGGGCAATGCCCCACTGACTCAACCCTGATCCCACGATGCATTACGATGCCGCTGGTGCAGGGGAGGTTCCATTGGAGATTTCATCCGGTTTGCCATTGCTAGCAGAGAACAGCTCTAAACGGCTGGGCGAAATATTAGAGGAGGCTATGGCGGTGGTTGAACGGCGTTTGCTCTTGCGTCGAGAGCCGCCTGCCATGGCATATTCCTGGCTGCTTTTGCCATAGCGACTGCCGACGCCCAATAACATCTTTTCTGCCATTTCCC
>JBAUTA010000394.1:0-1778 GCA_049581985.1 Kovacikia sp. | reverse complement strand
GTCATTTTCCCTCCCATACAGAGGCAGAAAGAGCTGTACTGGAGCTTCAAAAAAAAGGCTTCGATATGCAAAAGCTCTCAATCATTGGCAAGGACTACCAGACTGCTGAACATGTGCGCGGATTTCTAACCTGGAAAGACACAGCTAAAGCTGGAGCCGCAGGCGGTGGATACTGGGGTAGCTTCATTGGGGGTTTATTTGGAATCTTGGTAGGGGCTGGAGTAATATTCATTCCTGGAATGGGTCCAATCATCGTTGCCGGCCCTATCGCCGGAGTATTGGCAGGTTGGTTAGAAGGGACGCTTGCGGGCGGTGCAGGTGCTGCTGCGGTCGGAGGACTGGCGGGTGCCCTGGGCGGGTTAGGAATTCCGAAGCAAGAGGTACTGAAATACGAGACTAATATCCAAGCTGGCGAGTTCATCATTTTGGTGACAGGCAGCGATGAGGATGTTAGTCAGGCGAAGCAAATGCTAGACAAAATCAGTCATGAAATCAGCATGTCGGTTGCTGTCTAAAGTTTTGACCTAACAACCGTCGAAACCAGGGGAAACTTTCTTCCATGCAGCTTCAAAATTCAATTTCGAAAACCCAGACAAACGGCAGTCAGCCAGTTTTACATCAGCAGGGTCACGAGATTCAGCCGTTTGGCACACTTCGCACTCTGCCGATCGCCCTTGAGACTGTCGCCCGATCCGAAAGCTGTGAACAGCTTAACCAAATTCTGGCTGACAGCCTGATTCTCTACAGTCTTTATAAAAAACATCACTGGCTGATGCGCGGCAACACGTTTTATCAACTGCATCTGCTGCTGGATAAACATGCAAATGAACAGCTAAAGCTCATTGATTTGATGGGTGAGCGAGTGCAGACGCTGGGCGGTGTGGCGATCGCAGACCCTCGCCATGTGGCAGAAGTAACCAAGATTGAGCGACCGCCTAATGGTGTGGAGGAGGTGCCAGTCATGCTATCGCGCTTGCTAGAGGCACACGAACTGATTCTGGGTGAAGTTCGGCAAGGAATTACGAGAACTGCCGCGAATCAGGATCACGGAACGAATGATTTATTAACCAGTGAGGTGCTGCGAACCAACGAATCACAGGTCTGGTTTCTAGCCGAACACTTGGTTGAGACACCCTTAGTTCGCAGCTAAAGATTTGTCCACCATAGGACATTTGTAGCGCTTTCATTACCCATTTTCTTTCGAATTCCCTCCATTTACAAGAATAAAAGGACAAAGACTATGGTTATGCTCAATACCTTCGAGAAAACTGATGCTGAACTCAAGACCGATGTGCTTTGCGAACTCGAATATGAGCCAGGTATAAAGGTTACAGATATTGGCGTATTGGTGAACAATGGCACTGTAACACTCAACGGCTATGCAAACAGCTATAGCGAGAAATTGGAAGCCGTGCGCGCTGTTAAATGGATTGCTGGGGTAAAGGCGATCGCCGATGATATCGAGATCAAGACTTCTCTGCTACATACTGATGGAGATATTGCTGCCGCCGCTGCCCATCAAATTGACTGGTGCAGTTTAATTCCTAATGACAGCATTGAGGTGACAGTGCGTGATGGCTGGATCACGTTAGAGGGCGAAGTCGAAGGTTGGTATCAGAAGAACGCCGCCAGGAATGTCGTGCAGCATTTGTTGGGGGTCAAAGGGGTATCTAACCTGGTCTCCATCAAATCTAAACCCAAACAAACGGCAACGGTGATTGAAACAGCGATTAAATCGGCGTTTGAACGTAATGCTCTAGTGGATGCCAACAAAATCC
>JBAUTA010000393.1:0-6914 GCA_049581985.1 Kovacikia sp. | reverse complement strand
TGGTTAGCCAGCACAGGCACTTATATCACGAGCTGAACGGATCACATTCACAAGCCAGCCACGCTTTTATCACCCACGAAAATCTGGAAATTGTACATATTAAAGCAGGGCTAGGGAAAAGTATCTTCGGTTACCTGCCCTTTAGTAAGGACTAGTGTTGCAAACCCTAAATTTTGCGACATGGGGGTTTGGGGGCTTCGCCTCCAAGCAGGGGTTCCACCCCTTCACCCCTTTCAAAACTTTATTTTTGTTGTACTAGTGCCATCACTGAAATCTTTGTCATTGAGAAACCCTTCAGGTTTCCCCTTCATCATCAGGTTGCCCTACGTAAGCACTACTGCATCAGTACAAGTCCTTAGAATTCCCCAGGAGATTTCCAGAAACAAATTACCTACAACTTGTCTATTTGATACCAATTTAGAAAATGAAGGTTGCAGATGGGGGTGGGGGGGCTTCGCCCCCAGCCAGAGGTTCCACCTCTGCACCCCGTCCCCAATCTGCCCTGTTCGCTATTTAAATTGGGTATGACGTCAGGGTGCAAGACCTTGTGACCAGATGTGGGTAAAACCTTGCTCAGAAATCACCTTGAAGTCATTGCTGCAAAGAACATAACAAAGCCAGGGACCGGCTACCACACCACGCCCTGGCTTAACTCCACTGTCCTACAGAACTTAAGGAGCTAACTTCTCATGGTAAACAAAAAACATCTAGATGTGGATAGGGATGGACAGTTTGATTCCCCCTCCAAATTGTCTACTGATACCGCATGGTGTCAGCCCTTGTTTAACCGTGACTATGCAGATGCTGATATTCTTCGCCTGGCGGCGTTTTTCAGAGATAATCCAAATCCAATTTTGGTCTTCACTCCAGTTGGGGATATTGTGAAGGTCAATCCTCCAGCGGAGCGATTGCTGCGACGGCTCCCCATTCCCGCAACAGAACTGCTCCCTGAAAACCATCGCCAAATCGTCCAGGCTTGTTTAGCGGGGCAGCTGAAAGAGCATGGGGTTGAGGTAAGCATAAATAATCATGTTTTTGCATTGACCTACCATCCGCTGCCATCTTTCGGGATGGTTTATTTGTATGTGATCGAAATTACAGACTATCGGCGAGCTGAGGCAGATTTGCTGCAAGTTGCGGCCAATACCGTGGCCCTGGCAAAGCTGGCTATTTCACAATTGCAGGCATTTCGGACCACCTTGCCCAAACCTGCCCAGCGACGTCGCCCAGCCGATGCCTTTGCAGATCTATTTGTGGCAATGGACGGCTGTGTGTTTTCCGCATCTCCTGGGCAGAAGGAGAGGTGATGGGATAGATCGAGATCGGTTATCAGTCTGTGCTCAGGCCATGGTAATGGCCTATCCTTGAGATAGCTATCGCCAGATTGATTTAGGCCAGAGGATTCAAGGGAAAGGGGTCAGCCAGGGGTTCCACCCCTGCACCCCGTCCTAACCTGTAGGGCTACAGCTATAACAGACCATTCCATAGATGATAGATAGGGATCCGATTTGGATGGGCAAAGATTTCTGGAATCTTTGCCCATCCAAATCGAGGTCTACCATCTCCGATTTCCCAGTCCTCCCATCCCTAATTACGGGACTGGCTGGCTGTGTTAATGCGATCGCTTAACTGCCTCAAGGTTTGTGCCATAGAGGGATCATTGTCTTTCAACTGAGCAATTTTGTCGCAGCTATACATGACGGTGGTATGGTCCTTGCCACCAAACTCCTCACCGATTTTAGGCAGGCTCAGGTCAGTGTGCTGCCGCATCAGATACATGCCAATCTGGCGGGCAACGCTAATTTCTCGCCGCCGGGACCCACCTTTCAAGTCTTCAACTGAGACATCAAATGCCTCCACGATCGCCATAATCACTGCCTGGGGAGAGGCCTCTACCTTCTCCACCGGAGGGTTGAGGACGGGGGCAATATTTTCTACCGTCATGGGTAGCCCGGAGATAGAAATATAGGCAACAGCCCGAATCAACGCTCCTTCTAATTCCCGAATATTGGAAGTGTAGCTGGAGGCGATGTACTCAATCACCTCGCGGGGCAGACGAATGTTTTCGTACTCCGCCTTCTTTTGCAAAATTGCCATCCGGGTTTCCAGATTCGGCGGCTGAATGTCTGCAATCAGGCCCATGGAGAATCTGGAGCAAAGCCGCTCTTGCAGGCGAGGGATCTGGTTGGGGGGGCGATCGGATGCCAGCACAACCTGCTTACCCGCTTCGTGCAAAGTATTGAAGGTATGGAAAAATTCCTCCTGAGTATATTCCTTACCCTCAATAAACTGAATATCATCCACCAGCAAGACATCCGCCGCCCGGTAATGCTCCCGAAAGCTCTGCATACTATCTTTACGGATGGCGGCGATCAGATCATTGGTGAATTGTTCCGTTGAGACATAGAAAACGCGCGAGTTTTGGCAGATATCTAGACGATAGTGACCGATCGCCTGCATCAGGTGGGTTTTTCCCAAACCAACACCGCCACAAAGAAATAGGGGATTAAACTCTCGCCCAGGAGATTCGGCGACTGCCAGAGACGCGGCATGCGCCATCCGGTTATTAGAACCAACGACTAACCGGGAGAACACATACTTGGAATTCAGGTCATTCCGGTTGCCTTGGCCAGGCGAGGATGACGGTGGGATCGGAGGGGGGTCTAAAAAACCGTTGTCAAAATTAGGCCGGGGCCAGGACATTTCCGGGTTTTCATGGGTGTCATCTTTTCCGGGAGAGAATGCGATATGGATCTCCACCGGACGCCCCAAAACCTCTTGGACAACGTCACTGATAGTCCGAATGTAATACTTCTGAAGCCAGTTCCGGGCAAACGGGTGGGCAGTACGAATCACTAACGAGGTATCGTCCACCAGTTCAGCAGTTGCAGTTTTAATCCAGGTCTCAAAAGTAGGACCGCTAAGCAGGAGTTGCAAGCGCTCTAAAACTTGTGACCAAAAACTTTCAAGTGTATCTTGTACCACAGAACCTTTACTCCTCGCAGAGGATAGCAACATTTATAACTCTTATCTCATGAGTAAAAAGAGTCCCCCATCACTAAGGGACAACAGGTACTACCCCACGCAAACACCTGCACCCAATTTATAGCAAATTTAAAGCCAAAAAAATCGACTGTAACTACTATCTATAGCGTTTAGAAAAACCATCTGTACTACCTGTAGAGTCATAGCCCCGACAGCAGCCCACCTGACGGGTAGGAGCAAAATTAGCGGCCAGAGCAACAGAGCTTTTCGCAAGCTTTGCAAAAAGCAGTCTACCTGATTTTCCCTAAATACACTGATAAGCTTTGATCTATCTTTAGGGCTTTACCCCGTCACTCGTGAGCGTGATCGCCACCTCCGGCAGGCTAGCTTCTAGTTTCAAGCAGTTGCGCCCATTGATTTGCAGGTGATATTCAACCCGGTCCATTAAACGATTCAAGATTAACCAGCCATAGCCGCTCTCCTGCTTAGCCTCTGGGGTAGGCGGCATATAGGTATCCAGTTCATAGCCCGTGCCCTGATCCCAGATTTCCAGGGCAACATCCCGGTTCTGAAGTTCTAGACGGATAATGACGGGTAGATTGGGTTGATCCTTATGGGCGTGCCGTACCACGTTGGAGTAGGCTTCTACCAAAACCAGGCGGAGACGATTTGACTGACGGGGCCAATCGACATGTTCACCCACTTCGACTTCCAAACTGCCTAAGAGCCAGTTCTCGACAATGGATAAAAACTTCAGGTCGCTGGGTACGTGAAGCTCACTTCTCATTTTCTACAGGACCTCCAGAGAGAGTATCGTTTGGTCGTCTTCTTGAATTGTATTTTGCGATCGAATTTGGGAAAGCAAATGGCTCAGATCCAGAGGTTTCTGTTCCTGAAGCAAAAGTTGCCATAACCCCGCTTGTTGCAGCATGGCATGGGAAGTCAGGGGTTGCCCATCTTCGTTGTTAACCCCTACGCTGGCAACCGTGGCTTCGGTAATGCCATCGCTGGTCAATAGTAAGACCTCACCGGGATGGAGTTCCATGCTACCTGCCGCTGCCTTCCAATTGGGCAAAATCCCCAAAGGAACTCCCCGCACTTTAAGATAGTGAGGCTCAATGGAATGGGCCTGTTCCTTTGCGGCAATGTGGGCAGCGACTGTTTGACTGGACCAAACAAGGGGATAAATATGCCCTGCGTTGGCATAGACAAGCTGATGGGTAGAGGGAGTATAACGAGCCAGAACCATGGTAATAAAGCAGTTTGTGCTAATTAAATCTTCTGAAAGGCTCTGGTTCAGATTTTTCATCACAACGTGAGGCTCTGCAGGCGTTTCCTGGGAAAGCTCCCGGCGTAGGACGGAGATGGCGCTTGCCATAAATAACGCAGCCGGCACGCCCTTGCCAGAGACATCTCCCACTGCCAACCAGATGTCACCTTGAGGGTGGGCATAGACTTCAAAGAAGTCTCCCCCAACTTCCCGAGCCGGATAGCAGCAAGCCTGAACTTTCATGCCGTCCAGGTCGGGCAAACTTTGGCGCAGCAGATTTCCTTGAATCTGGCGGGCCACCTCAAGTTCTGCCCGCATTTGCTCCGCCTGTTCCTGGGTGCGTTGGTAAAGCTTTGCCTGAGAGATTGCCAGAGATGCCTGTTCTGCAACTCCTTCAATCAGGCTAATGTCCTCTGCCGACCAGGGGCTTTGGTCGTCCGATCGCTGGAGGGAGAGAATTGCCAAAAAATCCTGTTGATAAATCAGAGGCACCTCTAACTGGAAACTATCGCCTGCATTTGAGGCCCGATTTACCTGAATCTTGCGGCTATCTAAAACGGGTTGTAGCAATGACTCGAGAGAGTCTGGAAGGCCACGACCATTGGAGCTTTCTGGAGCAGATTGGTCAGAGGGCGGATAGGAAAACACTGCGGCAACCGGACGATCATCCTCTAGCGGGTATAGAACACAGCGACTAGCTTCAAAGGTCTGCCCCAGCGTTACGGCGATCGTCTGTAACATGCTGTGGTAATCGAGAGATTCTCGAATAGCAGTGGTTACAGCATTAAACAACGATTCGCGGCGGAGTGAGCGCCGGAGTTCGTGAGTTCTTTGGGTCACAACCCGATAGGTTTCAGCCGCTTGCCGCACAACTCCTTGAAGCTGCTCAGGATTCCAGGGTTTAGTAATGTATTTAAATACCTTGCCTGCGTTAATCGCTTCGACCAGATCTTCAACATCGGTGTAGCCTGTTAAGACAATCCGGATAGTATCTGGAAAGAGATCAACCGTTTTGCTGAGAAATTCGGTCCCCAACATTTCTGGCATTCGCTGGTCAGAAATAATGATTGCCATCTCGCCTTGCTGGTCAAGAATTTGCAAGGCCGCGATCGCACTTTCCGCCTTGATTACTTCAAAATCGCGGCGAAAGGTGCGATACAGCAAATCCAGGTTGTCTGGCTCGTCATCGACGACCATTAATTTCAGCTTGCTACCCATTCCCTCAGCCATGAAATACTCCCCTATGAGGGCTAGGGTATCTTTGAAGCCACCCCGCCAACTGTTCGTTGGTTACAACTCCGTCTTAACGAGGACTTGTCCAACTTAAAGTAACGTACCCCAGATTTAAGCGGCGTTAACAGGCAAGTAGAGATGGAGAGGGGAGAGAGAAAGGGTTTCTAATGCTGGTATTTTCGCTGCTCTCCGAAGCTTCCACTGGGCGATGCTCTCGTTATCCTGTCCTTTTTAACCCTATCCCCCTACTCTTTGCCTTCTGCCTGGGGATTTATCCGTCGATACTGATAAGACTCTGCCTTCGCACCCCAAACCTGTTTGCCATTGGCATCAAATCCCCGATCCCAGGTATCCATCCCTGTGGTAGAGAGTTCAATATGGTTGGTGATTCTAACAGCTCCCCTAAAATTTGCCAGACAACCGTTGACAGGAGTATTGCCTATATAGTCTTGGCCAGAGCGTTTAAGAAAAACATCGCAGACTGGACTACCTAAATCTTTGGGCTGGAGAACACGATCGGCGGCGGGTTTGTTGCAAAAGCCAGTCCATAAAGAAGGATTGGCGGGTTTGAAGGAGCGCGATCGGACACTCTGACTGTAAAGGCTAGGTGAAATCTGTAAAAAGCGCTGACGATAGGGTTTTGTCAGATCCCTGAAAAGGGCTTGCTCCTGATAGAGAACCACAGTCTCACCAGAACTACCCTGACTCCTGGGAACAGCGTTTGCAACTGTAACTCGACAGGTGGTCATCCGCACCTGGGGGGCTTTTGGGTTGGCTACCGCCTGGGCTGATGTATCCATAATGCCTTCCAAGCGAGAAGCCACTTCTTCAACTTGTTGGTCAAGTGGAATGCTAGAGGCAGGGGACTGGAGAGCACCCAGCGGCCACAACCAACAGACACTTACAAACCATGGAATGGCCTTTCTAAGATTCACAATTGCCCCAACCAGCCAACAGATTCCTGGTCAAATCATATAGCAGGCCCGGATCATTTGTGAACAGCGCATTATGAAAGTAAAGCTGCTGTTGGGCGGGCAGAGGTAGCACCCGTGGCGGGAGGCGCAGCCCTGATCCCCTATCTACAATCTTCATAGTTTCGATTCCTATCACTTTTAGCAATGATTTGGAATTGCTATCGGTTTGCGACGGGTGCTTGCAAAATAGCTGGCTGAATGACAACGCTAAAATGGTTAATGGAAAATGCTTGTCCTCAATAAGGAGAGGAAAAATGAACATTAACTGTGCCGAAGCCTGCGTCAATGGCTGCGTTTTAGGCGAAAAATGTCCAAACCTGGAATATAAGGATCAGGCATCAAAATTCATTCGGGAAAAGTCTTTAGATCAAATGCTGGCGATCGCGGAAGCAGCAATCCGCAAAAAAAGAGTACAACCGCCCCAGTGGATTTTGCCTGAAGATTAAAAGAGT
>JBAUTA010000392.1:0-1778 GCA_049581985.1 Kovacikia sp. | reverse complement strand
TGCCATTGAAGCCCAGCGAAAAGAAGGGAAAAGTCCCTTTGATGCAATTTACGCTGCTTGCATCGTTCGCTTCCGTCCGATTATGATGACCACAATGGCAGCGCTGATCGGGACTCTTCCCATTGCCTTAGGATCAGGGGTTGGTTCCGAATCGCGCCGTCCGTTGGGGATTGCGATCGTCGGTGGTTTGCTGTTCTCCCAACTTTTGACCCTTTACCTGACCCCCGTGTTCTTCACCTATATGGAAGCATGGCGAACCCACCTCGGTCAGCCAAAACTCAGATTTCGGCTTTTCTCCGGGCGTCCAAAAGCCAAACATTCCTAGATCAGTCTAGATAAATCTAGATAAGTAGCTGGGTGCAATTAACCCATTCGTCCTCACCACTTGCCTCAGGCGTTTGGCAGCGGATAACACCAGGGGTGAGGGCGATTTGGATGAGATCTGGGGAATGGATCGCCATTTGTAATGGATCGCCTTTAAGAGTTAGGCTACGGCAAAATGTACTTGAGACATTTTGCTGATGACAGTCCGATGGCTGTTTGTGCTTCATACTTGTGAGATCGATGATGAAAAGTTGAGGAGTCTAATATTCAGATGAAAACCTTCGCTTCGGCAAACCGATTTAAGCTCACCAAAGCTGTAGTCCTTGGAATGCTAACCCTGGCAACGGGGTACCTGGCTGCCGCCTGTCAGGAAGCAGCCCCCCCGGCTAGTACCCCGCAAGGAACTTCCCCTGCGCCCGGTTCTCCCCCAACCGGAGATGGGAAAGGACTCAAAATTGGCTCTCTCCTCCCTGCAACCGGAGATCTTGCCTCGATCGGGCAGCCCATGTTGGATGCCGTTCCCCTACTGGTTGAGAAGGTCAATAGCTGTGGTGGCGTGAATGGCGCTCCAGTCACCCTGGTTTCTAATGCGGACGATCAGACCAATCCCGAAGCAGGTTTAGAAGCAATGACCCGCCTGGCTGAGGTGGATAAGGTCGCGGGTGTAGTTGGGTCTTTTGCCAGTAGCGTTTCCACAGCCGCCGTTCCCGTAGCAGTCCGCAACAAAGTCATGCTGATTTCTCCAGGCAGTACCAGTCCAGTTTTTACCAATCGGGCAAAGAAAGGTGAATTCCAGGGCTACTGGGCCCGCACCGCTCCACCAGATACCTATCAGGCCCAGGCACTGGCCAGACTCGCCGTTGAAAAAGGTGCTAAACGAGCTGCCACCCTGGTCATCAATAACGACTACGGAGTTGGTTTTGAAAAAGAGTTCGTCAGCTCATTTAAAAAGCAAGGTGGTGCGGTTTCCAACGAAGCTAAACCGACCCGGTATGACCCTAAAGCAACAACATTTGATACTGAAGTTCAGGCAGCGTTTGGAGGAAAACCAGATGCGGTTGCCGCTGTTCTCTACGCTGAGACTGGCAGTTTGTTGCTCAAATCAGCTTTTGAGCAGGGTCTAGGTAAGGGGGTTCAGATTCTATTGACGGATGGAGTCTACTCCCCCGACTTTCCGGGGCAGGTCGGAAAAACAGCAGATGGCAAGTTTATTCTGGCGGGAGCCATGGGCACCGTTCCAGGTGCTAACGGCAAGGGCTTGGAGGCGTTGACCAAACTCTGGCAGGAAAAGAAAGGGAAACCTGTCAGTGCCTATGTTCCCCATTCCTGGGATGCGGCGGCATTGCTAGCTTTGGCGGCAGAAGCTGCCAAGTCCAACACAGGTGAGGGCATCAAAAGCAAAATCCGGGAGGATTCCAATCCGCCCGGAACTGAGGTTACTGATGTCTGCGAGG
>JBAUTA010000391.1:0-4960 GCA_049581985.1 Kovacikia sp. | reverse complement strand
CCCCTGCACCCCCTCCCCAATCTGCCCTGTGTGCTATTTAAAATTGGTATGACCTTAAAAGGACTCAACAGTTAGAGCAAACACCGGAGAAAGCATGAAATCCGAGCTTCAACTGGAACCTCCAAAGCCTTGGTATCGCTCAATCGAAGGTTGTCTGTGGTTAGTTATTTGCGGCCCTGTGTTTGCCCAACTACTGGGGAGTGCGTTTAACATCTGGTACAACTCCGTTTACGTCCAGCCCCTATTAAGTTCTGCTCAACTGGCGGTGTTTTGGAACACTGTTAAGGTATTTAACGTGCTCTTTTATCCCGCAGGAGTCGGGTTTTGGATCTGGGTGGTTCTGTGTTTGCGGCAACCCTGTCAGCAGTTAGAAACCAATCAACCGATCGCTTCCGATCGCCTGCTTCAGGCCCAACAACGGGTGATTAACTTACCCTGGTGGGGTTCAGCGATCGCGGGAAGTATCTGGCTACTCTGCATTCCGACATTCTTATGGGCGCTTGCCCAGGCTCCAGGAAACCTGAATCCTCGCATTTTTTCGGATCTACCTATTTCTTTTATCATCTCAGGGCTAATTGCCCTCACCCATAGCTTTTTCATCATTGAATTATTAAGTCAACGATTGTTGTATCCCATCCTGTTTCGGAACGCCCGCCCCGATCAAGTGCCTGGGGCGTTTCCCCTTTCCCTACGGTTGCGGGGAGTTTTTTTAGCGTTTTGTGGAGGAGTGTGCCCGATCTCCTCGCTGCTGTTGCTGGCGGTTGCGCCCCATACTGCTGAGACGGGGGATCCCTGGTTTGCGATCGCGGTTGGCGGACTGGGTATTGCTTTCAGCCTGAGCAGTGCCTGGATGGTTGGGCAACTGGTGGTTGAACCGATCAAAGAAATCCAGCACGTCGCAACTACGGTTGCAGAGGGCAATCTGAAGGTACGGATCGGGCTACTCCGGGCCGATGAGTTTGGCCCATTGATCCATGAGTTCAACTACATGATTGCGGAACTGCGAGAAAAACAAATTCTCCAGGAAACGTTTGGTCGTCATGTGGGGGAACAAGCAGCAATTAAAATTTTGCAAAGAGATCCTAGCCTCGGCGGCATTGAACAGGAACTCACAGTTATGTTTGCCGATCTGCGTGACTTTACCCAACGCTGCACCGCAGAGCCGCCTGAAAAAATTGTCTCCATGTTGAACCAGTTCTTAAAAGACATGGTGCAGATTGTGGAACAAGAGCATGGAGGAATGGTGAATAAATTCCTGGGAGATGGATTTATGGCGCTATTCGGCATTGGAGAACATTCCATTCACCACTCTATTCAGGCAGTAGGCGCAGCTCAGGATATGTTGGAAAAACTGCGCGAAATTAACGCAGACCTGGAAAGTCATGGACGCTCTCCGTTAAGAATGGGCATTGGCATTCACACGGGGTTGGCAGTTGTGGGTAGCATTGGCTCCAATCGTCGCCTGGAATATACGGCGATCGGTGATACGGTCAATGTGGCAGCACGGGTAGAAGGACTGACCAAACGGATGGGAGAATCCATCCTGTTAACCGCTGCAACCCGTGAGGCACTCCCAATTAATATTTTGACAGAACAATTACCGCCCCAGTGGGTTAAGGGTCAACCCAAACCCTTAAGCGTTTACCGGATACAGCTTTCATAGAGTGTGATATGGCTATCGTTGGTTTGATGAGGATAGAGGATTTAGGACAGAGGATTAAAGGGGGAGTGGGGGCGTTGCCCCCAGCCAGGGGTTTCACCCCTGCACCCCGTCCTAACCAATAGAGCTACGGCTATACCTTCGTTGATGCCCGCAGGGGAGCGTGGGAGGGTAGGGTTGGGAGCATGAGAGGGTAGGAGCGTGGAAGCGTGGGTGCCAGGATAAGTCAAGGGGGTGTAAATTAAATTGTGTCAAAGGAGAAGATCCAGTCGGAAATCTTTCCTATTCCCTCTCCCTTTCCCCCTCCCTCCCCTCTCCCTCTCCCTCTCCCTTTCCCCCACCCCATGACCGAGCACACCTTAAAAGCCACCTGCGAAACGGTGCATTTTGGAGGATTTTCCTCTGCATTGAAGCCTGCATTGGTTGTGGATTCAGCCGATCGCGTTCATGTTGAAACATTTTCTGGTTTCAATGTGTACGAGAAAGCGCCCTCAGAGTTTGTTCCGCCTGCCTTTCAGGAAATCTGTGAGAACTTAGCGGGCGATCGCAAAGTTGGACCGGGGCCCCACCTGCTGACTGGGCCTATTTATATGAATGGGGCAGAACCGGGGGATGTTTTGGAAGTGCGTCTGGAAAAGATTACCCCCAGTCTGCCCGTCGGCTTCAACGCCATTCGTCCCGGTTGGGGAGCGTTGCCGAACGTGTTTACCCAACCGGCCCTGCGGTTTATCTCCCTGGACCTGGAAAAGGGGATAACCGAATTTCCGCTGGGAAGCGGAATCACAATTCCCCTCCAGCCGTTTTTTGGCATTTTGGGCGTGGCAACAGCGGAAACCTCTCGTTCATCGGTTCCCCCCGGTCACTACGGTGGCAATATTGACAATCGCCAGTTACAGGCAGGATCACGGGTATTTTTGCCGATTTTCTTACCGGGAGCGCTGTTTTCGATTGGGGATGGGCACGCAACCCAGGGCGATGGCGAGGTGGATGTGACGGCGATCGAAACCTCTATGAATGGCACGATCCAACTGATCCTCCGCAAGGATCTGAAATTCACTACACCGCTCGCCGAAACCCCCACCGACTTCATCACCATGGGCTTCGGCCCAACGCTGGAAGCAGCTTTCGAGGCTGCCCTGCAACGCATGATCGAATTTCTGGAACACTTTGCCGGAATTACTCCTGAAGAGGCTTACGTTTTGTGCAGTCTGGCTGTTAACTTTCACATTACTCAAGTTGTGAACAGTCCTCAAAAAGGAGTACACGGCTTGCTACCCAAAGCGATTTTGCCAGCCACAATCCGTTTATGATTCCAGCGTCCAGCCACTACTGGTTAAGTAATGCCCACGTACCAGATTCCCTGCTGGTACGCAGTAAGCAAGGTAAAAGTCGTAATTGGCTACCGGCTTCTTCCCCAACCTCCATCCGTGCGGCTGATACCCACGGCACTCTCCCCCCGACGTCCGATAACCTCCTGCTGGTTGATATCGAAATTGTGGACGGGATAATTTCCAGCATTGCCACCGCTGGCACTCTCCAGGGTTATAGCGCGCCCTCGATCGACCTGCGGGGGGGAATCCTGTTTCCCTGCTTCGTCGATTTACATGCCCACCTGGACAAAGGGCACACCTGGGAGCGATCGCCCAACCCCGATGGGACATTTGCAGCAGCACTCAAGTCGGCCAACGCGGATGCGGCAAAATACTGGGATGCGGAGGATGTGTATCGTCGGATGGAATTTGGCCTAAAGTGCAGCTACGCCCACGGCACCAAAGCCATTCGTACCCATATCGACTCTGGCGGTGAGCAAGCCGCCCTCAGTTTTGGGGTATTCAAAACCTTGCAGGCAGAATGGGCAGATCGGTTGGTGTTGCAGGCAGCTTCCCTGGTTTCACTGGACTATTATCAGACCCCAGAGGGAGAAAAACTGGCGGATTTCGTTGCGGAAGTGGGGGGGATTCTGGGTGGGGTCGCTTTTATGCATCCTGACATTGAGTCCCAGATTAATCGCACCTTCACTCTGGCTAAAGACCGGAAACTTGATCTAGATTTTCATGTTGATGAAACCAATGATCCCGATTCCATTGCCCTTCGCCTGATCGCGGCAGCAACCATCCGCCACCACTATCAGGGCAAGGTTGTCTGCGGACATGCCTGTAGTCTGGCCGTTCAGGAACCCGAAGCCATTGCCAGCACGATCGCCCTGGTCAAACGAGCTGGTATTGGAGTGGTCAGTCTGCCCCTATGCAACCTGTATCTGCAAGACCGCAAACCGGGATGCACTCCGCGCTGGCGCGGGGTTACATTGCTACACGAATTGCGCCAGCAGGGAGTTCCGGTGGCGCTCTCCAGTGACAATTGTCGAGATTCCTTTCACGGCTTTGGCGATCATGATGGGCTGGAGGTCTTCTCCCTATCGGTCAAAATCGCCCATCTCGATCGCCCTTACGATGAATGGTGCCGGGCCATTACCACGACGCCTGCGGATCTCATGGGCCTACCAACCGTCGGGCGCATTGGAGTCGGACTACCCGCCGATCTGGTTCTCTTTCGGGGTCGTCGGTATAGTGAACTGCTGTCCCGGCCTCAGAGCGATCGCATTGTTCTGCGTCAGGGGAGGGAAATTGATACCACCTTGCCAGACTATTCCGACCTTGATGATCTGCAATTGAAAACTTAGACCGTTTATGATGCAGATACCTCTAAGGATTTCTGATCGGGATTTAGGTATTGTTCATCTAAATTCCAAAATAATCTGAAATTGATGTAGGCTGTCCCTCCTCGGAACTCATGGAATGACCTTTACCCCTGCTCAATCGGTTGACCTGCAAGCATTGATGGCTGATCTATCGGGATTAGAAATCATTACCGACTTCACTCAGGTGACCAAGCTATCTCAGGACTACTACACCTACAGCCCCATTTTGCAAGCACTGTTGGGCGAAAAGCGGGGGGATCTGGTGGTGCGCCCGATGAACGAAGCAGAAGTGCTGAGGGTGGCCCAGGTCTGCGTCAAACACAAAGTTCCTTTGACGGTACGGGGGGCGGGAACCGGAAATTATGGTCAGTGTGTGCCGCTCCACGGGGGTGTGATTCTGGATCTGTCCAACATGCAGCAGATCAAATGGATCACACCGGGGATCGCCTGTGTAGAGCCAGGGGTAAGGCTAGCAGCGATCGATAAACAGGCCCGGGAAACGGGTTGGGAAATTCGGATGGCTCCTTCGACCTATCGTAAAGCTACCATCGGGGGCTTTATTGGAGGTGGCAGTGGGGGCGTTGGTTCGGTTACCTACGGGC
>JBAUTA010000390.1:0-8053 GCA_049581985.1 Kovacikia sp. | reverse complement strand
CTTTTGCGCTGCCCTGACCGTCCTGGGTTTAATCCTCAAGTGGGGCATCCGATTTCGACTGGTGGGTGTTACAGGCTTTATGACCTTACTCACCGTTGGCGTATTTACGCTCAGTTTGGGGCTCCACACTCGGACTGAGATTCCCGGAGCCGCCCACTACTCCCGCATCTTTGACAAAGGCGAAGCGGATGTGGTGATTGCGGTTGCACCTACCATCACTGAAACTCAGTTGGAGGCAACCTTGCGGCAGGCCTCTGCCGATCTATTTTCTCCAGGCCGGATGTCTCAGGGAGAACAGCAATTAACGATCCGTGCCAGAACCGTGCTCCATCCAGAACCGGGAGTTTCACAGCCGCTTTTTCTGGGCCAGGTCAAACGATCGCTGTTTTCCAGTCAAGACGACGATATGGTAATTGAACTGGATCGAGCAAAATTCGCCCAATTGAAGGGAGCGCAGGAAAGAATCCAGAATCAAGGTTAACGGATAGATCTATCCTTAGATGGCCTGATCTTGGTTGTCTGCTGGATGAGCCTGCACCCCCTCTTCTTTTATCCCTATCTCCTATCCTTCCATCCCCTCTATGTCCACCCGCACCAATTCTCCTCCGGTTCTTGCTGTGGCTCCTTCCCAGGTTCTGCGCGGCAGTGGAGTTCTTGTTCAGGCGGGAGCCGCGATCGCGCTCCTCGGCAAGAATCCTCTTGTGGTGGGTGGGGACCAGACCCTGGCAAGGGTGAGGCCGTTATTAGAACCTGTTTTGAAGCAGCAGAATTGTCTGCCAACGTGGGCCAGCTATCGATCGGACTGTAGTGAGTCAACCCTGGATAGCCTCCATCAGGCGGCGGAGAAGCATCAGGCAGATCTGGTGATTGGAGTCGGTGGCGGTAAGGCCCTGGATACGGCAAAGCTGATAGCCCATCAACGGCATCTTCCGATCGTCACAATGCCCACGTCTGCGGCCACCTGTGCCGCCTGGACGGCTCTCTCCAATGTCTATTCTGACCAGGGTGCCTTTTTGTATGATGTCTCGCTGGCCCACTGCCCCAATCTTCTGGTGCTGGATTATGACCTGATTCAGACCGCCCCGGCTCGAACCCTAGTTGCCGGAATTGGGGATGCAATCGCCAAGTGGTATGAGGCTTCGGTCAGCAGTGGTCATGCCCAGCAAACACTGACCATTGCTGCGGTTCAGCAAGCCCGCATCCTGCGCGATATTCTATTCCAGAAATCTGCGATCGCCCTCCAGGAACCCGGTGGCGAAACCTGGCAGGAAGTGGTGGATGCCACGGTTTTGCTGGCCGGGGTAATTGGGGGCTTAGGCGGTGCCCAATGTCGAACAGTTGCAGCCCATGCTGTGCATAACGGGTTAACGCATTTACTTGCCAGTCATGGTACGCTCCACGGTGAAAAAGTAGCCTATGGCATCCTGGTTCAGTTGCGCCTGGAGGAAATTGTTCAGGGCAACCAGCTTGCTGCCACCGCCCGTCAGCAATTGCTGAAATTCTACGCTGAAATCGGTTTACCCCAATGCTTGAACGACCTGGGCATGGGCCAGATCACCATCACAGAGCTACAGCAGACAGCCGCGATCGCCTGCAATCCCAAATCTGATATCCATTACCTTCCCTTCCAGGTAGACCCGACCCAACTGATGGCAGCGATGGTGTCTACAACCGCTAAAACCGTCAGGGGTGAGGAGAGAGGAGATCGAACAGAGGCAAGAGAAAAGAAGAGAGAAGAACAGAAGTTAGGAGTCAGGAGTCAGGAGTCAGGAATTAAAACTCAAAACTCAATTCTCTCCTTACCGCCCCCTTCCCCCTCTTCCCCCCTCCCCCCTGACTCAACTAACGCCGAGGTGACAGAATGAGCCTGAACTGGATTAGCCCTGCGGAGCGGGTGCGATCGCTGCCTCCCTACGTATTTGCTCGCCTGGATGAACTCAAAATGCGGGCCAGGGAGCAGGGACTGGATCTAATTGATCTGGGCATGGGAAACCCGGATGGACCTACCCCCCAGCCAGTTGTGGATGCGGCGATCGAAGCCCTGCGAGATCCAGCGAATCATGGCTATCCTCCCTTTGAAGGCACCGCTAGCTTTCGGCGCACAATTACCGACTGGTATCATCGTCGCTACGGCGTCGAACTCGATCCAGAAGGGGAAGCCCTACCGCTCTTGGGTTCTAAGGAAGGGCTAACCCACCTGGCCCTGGCCTATGTCAATCCTGGCGATCTGGTGCTGGTTCCCAGCCCAGCCTATCCCGCACACTTCCGGGGGCCTCTGATTGCCGGGGCAAAGGTTCATAGCCTGATTTTGAAGCCCGAAAATGATTGGCTGATTGACCTGGCAGCCATTCCTGAGGCGATCGCGCAAGCAGCCAAAATTCTCTACTTCAACTATCCCAGCAACCCCACCGCTGCCACCGCTCCCCGTGAGTTTTTCCAGGAGATCGTGGCCTTTGCTCGCCACTACGAGATTCTGCTAGTGCATGACCTGTGTTATGCAGAGCTTGCCTTTGATGGTTACCAGCCCACCAGCCTGCTAGAAATTCCCGGTGGCAAAGAGATTGGGGTCGAGTTCCATACTATGTCCAAAACCTACAACATGGCTGGTTGGCGAGTCGGCTTCGTAGTCGGCAACCGCCACGTGATTCAAGGACTTCGCACCCTCAAGACGAATCTGGACTATGGCATTTTTACTGCCCTGCAAACCGCTGCCGAAACCGGACTGCAACTACCCGATGTCTATCTCCACGAAGTTCAGGCCCGCTACCGCACCCGTCGAGATTTTCTAATTCAGGGTTTGGCAGAGCTAGGATGGACTGTTCCCAAGCCAAATGCCACCATGTATCTCTGGGTGCCCTGCCCACCGGGAATTGGCTCCACCGATTTTGCCCTCTCGTTCTTGCAGCAAACGGGAGTGGTGGTAACACCCGGTAATGCCTTTGGCAGTGGGGGAGAAGGCTACGTTCGGATTAGCTTAATTGCCGATTGCGATCGCCTTGGAGAAGCCCTGAACCGCTTTAAACAGGCGGGTATTTGCTACCAACCTGGCGTGCTGGTTTCCCAGGGTGAGGGGTAAAGGATGAAGGGTAAAGGCAAAAGATTTTTTGCCTTTTTGCTGAATTATTTCGCGTTCCTCCGTCCACCGCTACTTCCTGCCCTCTTATCCCCTCCCCCCTTGCCGTGACATCCGCTTCCTTTGAAACCACTAACCTGAGTTGGCAAATCCAGCAGCTTCAGCAGCGGCTTGGCGAGGGGATTGAAAAGCTGTTTGCACCCATCGGGGTTGCTCCTGTGGGAGCACCGCCAGAGTGGCTAATCAAGACCGTATTCTGGGCAGTTTCTTTGGTGTTAATCGGATGGGCGAGTCGGCAACTTTACAGCCTTCTGCGGGCTTATTTCCACCCCTCTGTCTTCACTGACCTGGCTTCTGATAGTTCGACTCAACTCCCACACCCAGCCTTGACTGCCGATCAATGGTTACAGCGATCGCGCACCTTCGCCCGTCAGGGCAACTACCGGGAAGCCTGCCGTAGCCTTTATCTGGCAGCCTTGCAGCGTCTCAATGACAAGCAACTCATTGCCCAGGAATCTAGCCGCACCGATGGGGAATATCGCCATCTCCTGCAAGAAATTTCCCATGCCCCACCCTACCAGTTGCTAATCGACACCCACGAACGTCTCTGTTTTGGAAATGCGGAGATTTCTGCCGAAACCTTTGACCAGTGTCAGCAGGCCTATGGGGAAATTGAACGATGAAACAGTGAGACTGATGTTTTTATTCCTTTTTCCTGAATCCTCCATCGCTCCCTAACCTCTGGCCTCTGCCCCTGACTTCTCCCCTATGACGCTCACTAAGCGGCAAATCTGGATACTGGCGATCGCTCTGGGTGCTTTGCTTTGTATTAGCCTGGTGATGGCTCCTAAAGGCAATTCCATCCGACAAGGCTCCACCTATGGGCGATCTCCAGATGGTTATGGTGCCTGGTATGCCTATATGGAGCGACGCGGCACACCCCTACAGCGCTGGCAAAAGCCCTTAACTAATCTATTCAAAGATTCCGAGTCGGTGAAGCAAGCCCACGCTTTCCCCGCGGAATCAGGGTATCCTGTCGAGTATGCTCAGGCCGTTTCCCTGCCCGTCTCTCTGCCCGTTTCCCTGCCCGCTGGTGTCCCCGCTGCCCATGTAACCCTCTTGAGGATCAGCAGTCGTTTGGAACCTCTCGATGAGGCGAGTCGCAAATGGATCCAGGCAGGTAATAGTCTGGTGCTGTTGGGTGTGCGGGTGCCCGTCACCCAGGCACCCTTTAGCAGCCAGATTCCAACTCCTGCGGGTTCTGTGCGGGTAGATACCAGTCGGCGGGCAAAAGGTTCAACCGCTTCTGCCCTGCTTCAGGATTCCTTTGGTTCTGTCCTCTGGCAGGAAAAGATTGGGCAGGGGCGGGTCATCTATGGCTCCACGCCCTTTTTGGGAGCAAACGCTTACCAGCACGCTCCAGGAAACTTTGAGTTTTTGGCCCAACTGGTAACTCAATCAGGCAGCCCTGTCTGGGTCGATGAGTATCTCCACGGCTACAAGGACGCCGAAGTGATTCAAAAGGAAAGCCCTGGTAACCTACTGGCCTACCTGTCAAGAACCCCCCTTGTTTTAGTCGCAATTCAGGCCGTGATCTTGCTGTTGGTGTCGATTTGGGGGCAAAATCAGCGATTGGGAAGGGCGATCACGATCACCACTCCTCCTGTAGACAACAGCGAAGCATACATCCAGGCAATGGCTGCTGTCTTGCGCAAGGCAACGTGTAGCGAGTTTGTCGTTGATACGGTTGGCAAAGCAGAGCAGCTAAAAGTTCAAAAAGCCCTGGGCTTAGGAACTGAGCCTTTATCCCTGGAGGCGATCGTGGTTGCCTGGATGCAACAAACGGGACGAACTGGCGCAGAATTAGAAACGGTTCTCCGAACAGCCCAACGCCACCGTCGAATCAGCGAACCTGACTTGCTAAGGTGGATAGAAAATATTCAGACTGTAAGGCGGCACTTACCTCCATGACCGAACTCAACACTGAATTTACCCACCTCTCCCAAGCCCTTGGGCAAATTGTGGTGGGGCAATCTGTTTTAGTGCAGCAATTAATGGTTGCCCTGCTAGCAGGGGGCCACGTCATCCTGGAAGGGGTGCCAGGAACGGGCAAAACGCTGATGGTGAAGGTGCTGGCGCAGCTCGTGCAGGCAGAATTTCGGCGCATTCAATTGACTCCAGATATCCTTCCCTCTGATATTTTAGGCACCAATATCTTCGATCTCAACAGCCGCAGTTTCACCCTCAAAAAGGGGCCTATTTTTACGCAAGTCTTGCTAGCAGATGAGATCAACCGCACCCCACCCAAGACCCAGGCAGCCCTACTGGAGGCAATGGAGGAACAACAGGTAACGCTGGATGGGCAGAGTTTGCTGTTACCAGATCTGTTTTGGGTCATTGCAACCCAAAATTCCCTTGAGTTTGAAGGCACCTACCCCCTCCCAGAGGCGCAGCTCGATCGCTTCCTGTTTAAGCTAATCGTGGACTATCCAGACCCCCAGGCAGAAAAACAGATGCTGTTAAATAGCCAGGCAGGGCTACAGACTAAGCGGCTGGATCTGATCAAACTGAAATCCCTGATGTCCGTAGAGCAAATTCTGTCAGCCCGGCAAGCAGTCCGCTCGATCGAGGTAGCAGACAATGTGGTGGACTATTTGCTAGCCCTGGTGCAGCGATCTCGCAAACACCCCGATCTTGCCCTGGGGGCTTCTCCCCGCTCTGCCGTAGCCTGGCTTCAGGCAAGCAAAGCCAACGCCTGGCTCAACAAACGCGACTTCGTCACCCCTGACGATATCAAATTTGTCGCCCCACCCACCCTCCGCCATCGTCTAATTCTGCGGCCAGAAGCCCAACTAGATGGGTTACAGGTTGATGCAGTCATTCACTCCCTCCTCAGCCAGGTTCCAGTTCCCCGGTGAGCGTGCAGACAGTTAGGAATAGCCAGAAGGAATTTAGGAATAAAGATCTGGAATAAACCTCTTGCCACCCACCCCCCTCTCCCCATGCTCCCCTCCCGTCGCGTCTATCTCCTCCTATTCCTTGCCACCGTTGCTGGGCTGGGAGTTGCTCTGATCGGTACGGATATTCTCAACTCCCAGTTTTTGGGAATCGCGATCGCACTAACATTGGCGTTTGATGGGGTGATATTGCTGTTGACCTACCTGGATGGACAACGGGTGAGCCACGCCCGCATCAAAATCACGCGCAGTTTACCTGGTCGTCTGTCCATTGGGCGTGATAACCTGGTAGGGCTAACGGTGCAGGCGGAAAGTCGTCCGGCGATCGTCCAGATCCGGGATGATTATCCCCAGGTATTTTCTGCGTCTGCCAGCACATTGGCGCTTTCCCTGCCAATCCCTGGGAGCACGGAAACCCTAACCTACACGGTTTTCCCAGACAAAAGAGGGAAATATGATTGGGGAGATCTTTCTGTGCGGCAGTTGGGAGCCTGGGGCTTGGCCTGGCATCAGTGGAAGATTCCCCAAAGCCAAACGGTGGCAGTTTATCCGGACCTGATTGGGCTAAGATTGCTTTCCATTCGTCTGACCCTACAAACCACGGGCAACATCCGCAGGGTGCGCCGCCAGGGCATGGGTACTGAGTTTTCTGAGTTGAGAGACTACATTAGCGGAGACGACCCCCGCCTGGTTGATTGGAAAGCAACTGCACGCCGCAGCCGGGTGCTAGTGCGGGTACTAGAACCGGAGCAGGAGCAGACGCTCATCGTGCTGTTAGATCGGGGACGGTTGATGACCGCTCAAGTGAAAGGATTGGCACGCTATGACTGGGGACTGAATGCCCTGCTGTCACTGGCACTGGCAGGTCTAAATCGGGGCGATCGGGTGGGCGTTGGGGTCTTCGATCGGCAAATGCACACCTGGGTTCCGCCGGAGCGGGGACAACCGCAACTCGCCAAATTAATTGAGCGCCTGACTCCCATCCAACCGGCGTTGCTAGAACCCGACTATCTGGGTGCTGTCACAAAGGTCGCTACCTATCAATCCCGTCGTGCCCTGGTGGTCCTGATCACAGAGGTTGTGGACACAACCGCCTCTAGTGATCTGCTGGCAGCGATGGGACGTCTGGCTCCCCGTCATTTACCTTTCTGCGTCACCCTGCGAGATCCGCAAGTGGATAGTCAGGCCCACACCTTAACCACTGACATCCCCACAACCTATGCCCGTGCGGTTGCACTGGACTTACTTAATCAGCGTCAACTTGCCCTGGCAAAACTAAAGCAGAGAGGGGTTCTCATTCTGGATGCGCCCGCGGATCAACTGAGCAATCAGTTGGTTGATCGCTACCTTCAACTTAAAACCCGTAGCCAGCTTTAACACCTAGTGGCCTGACCGGTTCGGATGGATTGAATACTTACAGATCGGTGTTCACCAAAATCTGATACCAATTTAAAGACCAATTTAAAAAATGAAGGTTGCAGATGGGGGTGGGGGGGCTTCGCCCCCAGCCAGGGGTGGAACCCCTGCACCCCGTCCCCAATTTGTCCTGTTCGCTATTTAAATTGGATATGAGTTTGAGAGGCTTGGTGAGAAAGGACTCCAGGGGAATCCTTTCTCACCATCCAAATAGGATCGCGATCCTTCCCCCCAGGACGTGTGTTAGCCTGCGTTTTTATGGACTACTTGCTGCCGCCTCCCTGATGACTTCTAAAACTTCCTTCGAGTGCGAAATCATAGGGAAATGGCTTGATTCCACGGTCATTGTTTTTGCCTTCATTCGCTGAGATAGGTCACGCTGCAAATCAGGAGGAACAGCCTGATCGTTTGTCGCTAAGATATACCAGCTTGGTTTGTCTTTCCACGCGGGAACACTTGCCTTAACTTCCATTAATGATGTAGAGGGTGTTATTTGAGTTGCATGGATTAGTGCTTTTCTTTCTTCTGAAAGGCCATTTGCTAAAACTTCATCAACACCTTCTCTGGAAATCCAAACAAAACCATTTTGTTCTTGAAAGTGCGGTGA
>JBAUTA010000389.1:0-2576 GCA_049581985.1 Kovacikia sp. | reverse complement strand
CCACCCAATGGGCTCATCTGTTTGTCAGGAGCGTAATAGCGAACCCAAAAGGACCCTGTATTCCATACACCATTTTCCTGTCCAAACTTGTTGAATTCGTTTTTGGGGTCAGCCAGCGGGCCTTGATATTGAATCGCACTGGCATAACGGTGATTACCAGGCGCACGGAAATAAGGTGGTTTATAGGCTGGCTCCAATTGTGCGCCATTGCCTGATGTCAACCTCCAAGTTAGGAGATAGCTGCGGTCCTTAACATCCCGTCTGGCATTGGGGTAGAAAGGGTTCGTATGTCCGGCGGCGGGTTGTATGTCTACATCCACAATCGGGACTTCGGGAATACCAAATTTTCCATCGTAATAATAAAAAGCCGGATCAAGGGGGGGAGACACTTGCACATCGAAAAAGCGGCTATGGGGAAATTCACCTTCCATCATTACCTTCGTCCCGAAGGGGGCGAAAAAAATACCTAGCACCAGGTAAGTTGCATTAGGATCGGGATAGAGATGGTGAAGCGCATTGAGATTAACAGGTTCTGCTTTGCGAATAATCCACTGATCAGCTGCACGGACTTCGTCAGGATGGAGAAGGCGAAAGTTCTTTAAGGCTGGGTCAACGCCGGATGGAAGCAGTTCGGCAGGAATGATTGCTGACGCTTTGCCTTGATGCCAGGCCCGAATGTAATTTTCTAAGCGGTCAGAAATTTCCTGCGCTTGGTTGATGATCGCTTGCTTATCTTTGTAGTAGGGATAGGGAGGGGCTTGTTTGGGCAAGATTGTCTCAACTACTGCCTTGGGGACGTTGCAGGACGACACTAGCGCGCCACTAAGCAATAGAATACACAAGCTGAACAGCACAAATACTCTACTTACAGGGAATTTCATAGCAACGCCTCTTATGCTTCCATGTCAATCTCTCATGCCCTCTTGTTTGCTTGCTCCCAGGTTATGGACTTTACCATCTAGGGTAGTTTGCAGATCAGCAAAGTACCGCAGGTTAGGAGAGCAGTCTCCATAACCCTATACCCTCTTCTTTGCCTGCCACCAAGGGGTGGACTTCGCCATCTATAGTAGTTTGCAGATTGGGAGAATACAAGGGGTTAGGGGATAGTTTCCATAACCCCATAACTTCACTCAAGAACCGTTAAAAATAAACGGGTAGATAAGTCAGGATCTACCCGTTGTTCCGCCCTTTCCTGGGGGCTTCGCTCCCCACCCCCCCTGTTGCAAAATTCAGTGTTTATAACACTGGTCAGCTAAGGGATGATCGATGGGCGATCGCCCCTTCGTTGCTGATGACCAACCATCAGGATCAACAGGAACCCTGCTAGCAGGGCAAGACTAGCGACAAACACAGCAACATGCATACCAGACACGAAGGCATTGCTATAAGCCTGCTGAAACGCAAGGGTGGGAATACCTGCGGGAAGGACTTTGGGAACTTTAGTTCCACCGTGTAAAGCATCAGCAACGAGTTGGGCTTGAAGATTTGAGGGAATATTCCATGTAGAGAGCGATCGCGCTAAATCGGAGGCCAGCCGTTGCGACAGAACAGTTCCCTGAAGAGCAATTCCCAAAAAACCGCCGACGCGATCGGTAATGTTGATGACAGCAGCAGCTATTCCTGCTTGAGGCGCAGGCGCAGAATTCATAGCCGCTGCCGCCAATGGCGCAAGTGCCAGACCGCTGCCAAAGCTGGAGACAACAATGTTCCAAACAAACGAGCCATAGGCAGTATCAGCATGGACACGGATAAACGACAACATCACAACGCCCGCTCCGAGCAGGCCCGTGGCAACAGTCAAGCGCCATCCCACGCGAGCCGCAAACCAACCAGAAAGGAACAACCCAACGATAAAAGCCCCATTCATGGGTAACAAGCGGAGACCCGTCTCGACTGCCGAGTACCCTTGCACCTGCTGCAAAAACAAACTGAACAAGAACAGCAAGCTGACGAGAGCAAAGAATACTAACCCCCTGACAATGTTGACGACTGCAAAAGTTGAGTCTTTAAATAGGTGGAGTGGTTGCAGCAGCAACTTTGCCACGTTAAGCCGCTGCTTTATTGGAAGCAATTCTTCTTTGACAACACGAGAGGTCATGGTGAAGGCGATCGCACCCATCGGTATATTGACAAAAAACACACTCTGCCAGCCCAGGGTATCAACTAAAAGCCCCCCAATGGCAGGACCCGCCAGGAGAGCCAACCCCGCTAACGCAGACCAAATCCCGATCGCCTTAGCTTTTTCCTTCGGAGCGGGGAACGTATCCGTAAGAATCGCTAAAGAGCCAGGGATTAGAGCAGCCGCACCGATCCCTTGCAGGGTTCGCCCAACAATCAAAATCTCTAAATTGGAAGCAAAACCGCAGACTGCCGAGGCGATTGTAAAAACGATCAGCCCCGCCAGAAAGATTCGCTTGCGACCATACCTATCGCCTAGAATTCCACTCACCAGCATGAGACTAGCAGCAGACAGGGTGTAGGCGTTAAGAATCCACTGCAATCCCGACACACTAGCCCCAAGACTAGACTGAATCTTAGGTAGGGCCACATGGACAACAGTGTCATCAAGATAAGCC
>JBAUTA010000388.1:0-2397 GCA_049581985.1 Kovacikia sp. | reverse complement strand
CGGAAATGGGGAGTGGGGATTTGCAAATCGGCAGGGGGGAGGATTCCAAACTCGGTTTTAAGAAAGGCTTTCAGCTAAAAAACTGAGTTGATTGGTTGAGTTAAGTTTTAGCTTCTAGCTCTGATCCTTGATTCTTTAACTAATGAAAATTCTGCTAATTGGGTTAATTGAGGGATACCGGGTATTCATTTCACCCCTGCTCTTGCCCAGGTGTCGGTTTCAGCCAACCTGTTCGGAATACGCGATCGAGGCCATCGATCGCCATGGGGTTCTGAAGGGAAGTTGGTTAGCAACCTGCCGGATTTGCCGATGTCATCCGTTGCATCCAGGTGGGTATGATCCGGTTCCCCCTGGGGGGAGAGGGGAGACAGGGAGTGAGAAACAGGATGTGGGGTAGGGGAGCATGAAGCTTTATCAGCAAATTTCTATCGTGGAGTGTGGGGAGCCGTTGCTGCCAATTCCGACAAATGACTTTTCATTGGTGGTGCCTCACCCCTACGAAAAATTAGGGGCTCCCTACGGCGATAAATCTCCTTTCTATCTGCGGGAGGGGGTGTTGCGCGGTTTGGTAGCGGCTCAGGAGGCTCTCCAAAATCGTCATCCAGGGTTTCGGATTCAGATTTTTGATGCTTATCGTCCGATCGCCGTCCAACAATATATGGTGGACTACACCTTTCAAGAGGAAGTTCGGAAGCGGGGTTGGTTGACGGAAAGTCTGACTCCAGGGCAACGGGAGGAAATTTGGCAGTGGGTGTATGAGTTTTGGGCCGTGCCCAGCCCGGATCCCAAAATGCCGCCGCCGCACAGTACGGGAGCTGCGGTGGATATTACCCTGACCGACCCAACCGGAGACACCGTTGACATGGGATCAGCGATCGATGAAATGTCTTCACGCTCCTATCCGGACCATTTTGCCGATCGGGAAGATCCCAAGCAACGCCAGTACCATCAGCATCGCCAACTCTTGCGGGAGGTCATGGTGACTGCTGGATTTCAACAACACCCCAACGAGTGGTGGCACTTTTGTCTGGGGGATCAAATGTGGGCCTGGCTGAGAAATCAGGCGCAACCAGGGGAGCAGGCGATCGCCCGGTATGGCGGCATCCTGTAGAGTCTCTCCTGGGAAAGCCCCTGAGAGAATGCGTAGATATATAGCCGCTTTCGGTCGGGTGGGCGATGCCCCACCCGACTCAACCCTCATCCAGGCAAGTGTTTTGTTTTTACAGAGGGGGCTGACCATTCTGCAAACCGCTGTAAGTCTAGGATAGAGGCAACGGACTGGGCTTCTGACCCTTGGGGGCAGATTCAGCAGGGGAGGGGTTTCACTGACTTTTGCGTAAAGGATTGATTAAAAGGGGAGGGGGGCCTTGCCCCCCTCCCATTGGTGGAGAGATTCTAAGAACCCCCGAATTTCTTACTTTTCAATCTTGACAGAGAGAATCTTATCCCCTTTACCGATTGCATTTACCACATCCATATCCTGAGTCCGTCCAAACACAGTATGAACCCCATCCAGATGGGATTGGGGAGAATGGCAAATAAAGAACTGACTGCCACCCGTATCTTTGCCTGCATGGGCCATCGATAGGCTACCTGCCAGGTGCTTGTTCGAGTTGATTTCACACTTAATTTTATAGCCAGGACCACCTGTCCCCGTACCCAGCGGGCAACCGCCCTGGATCATAAAGTTTGGGATGACACGGTGAAAATTTAACCCATCATAAAAACCTTTTTCAGAAAGGTCTACAAAGTTTTTTACGGTGTTAGGGGCATCGGCATCAAACAAATCCAGGTGAATGGTGCCCTTTTCGGTTTCCATAATGGCGCGGGTCATAGTTACTCCTTACGTGCGATCGCCATAGCTATCCTAGTACCGATCGTCCCCCTTAGGGGGCCTCTATCTGGCGTCAGGATTCAAGCGGCCCATTTCCCAGGTGGTGTAGGTGCCGATCGGCCCCCAGATCAGGTAAGGCAGCAGCAGCAGCGCGGCCCATCCTGACATCTGAAGCACCGTTAGGGTCAAAATCAAACCAAACACGACCCCAATTCCGCCAATCCAGGTGCCTGTTTTCAGGCTATTAGACCAGAACATAACTGGAGAGTAAGCAACAATCAATATTTCTACCAGCAAATAAAACGCCATTAGCCACCAGGTATTAGCAGTCCCCGGATCACTTTCCCAAACCAGATAGGCCGACCAGGCACCACAAATAAAAATAATCGTCCAAATAACCGGAATTAGTTTTTCAAAGGTAAGCCAGCGGGGACGCTGTAACCGACTGAACCACTTAATATCTCTGGGCCTCAGAAAACTTGCACCCAATGCCACCAAAAAAGTGACTGCTCCAATTACCATCCAAGATTTGATCACACCTCAGCCTCATCAAGAACAATCAA
>JBAUTA010000387.1:0-19611 GCA_049581985.1 Kovacikia sp. | reverse complement strand
TTGTTAAGATATTCAACCTTTTACATCCATTTTTTCTGGCAAATCGTACTAAGAAAAGATGACACGATTTCCCCAAAGCAAAAAACAAAGCGCCTGGAGAACCTACAAATCAAGACTTTTGCAAAATCCAGAGGGCGGCTTACAACTCACCCTATACTTTTGTGAATCGCCTTATACTTTGAAGTATTGCTAGAAAACTTAACTTCTCTTAAGAAAAAACAGATCTTTGTTTCGTGCTGTTTCACCTGGTAGGTTCTTGTGATTACTAGACAGGGTCAAGTTCAACACATTAAGCCATTTTTGCGCCAATCTAAGCAGCACTTCCCGTGGATAACTGCGTGCTTGCTGGGGCTTGCTGCGTTCTGGGGAGCGATCGCCGTTTCCGGGTTTACCCATCAAGCAGAATGGAGTCAGCTTTTTTGCTGGCTAAATCTGCTCCAACGGCAGGCCGCAGAAGGCTTCCAGGCACCAGACGAAAAGTCAGTCTGGATATTGACTTTGGGATTATTGCTGGGAACTCAGGTGCTCATGCGGGTTTCACCCCAGCCAAACCGTTGGTCACGGGTTGTGATGATCACCATTCTACTGGCGTTAACTGCCCGGTACATGTTGTGGCGATCGCTCGCGACCTTGAACCTGGATACTCCGCTAAACGGGGTTTTCAGCCTCGGCCTGTTTTTCACCGAAATGCTGGTAATCAGCAATTCTGCCACCCGACTGTTTCTGATGCTGCGGGAGCGGGACCGTCGCCAGGAAGCCGATCGCTATGCCATCGCCGTCGAAACAGGTGCCTTCTTACCCTCCGTTGCGATTTTGATTCCAACGCACAGTGAACCAGCCTTCATTTTAAGACGCACCCTGATTGGCTGTCTGGCGCTGGACTATCCCCACAAAGCGATTTATCTTTTGGATGACGGAAAACGACCAGAAATTCAGAAATTGGCAGCAGAACTTGGCTGCCACTATATTGCCCGACCGACTAATCGCCATGCCAAAGCAGGCAACCTGAATTATGCGATCGGCAAAACCAGCAGCGATTTAATCACGGTCTTCGATGCCGATTTCATCCCCACCCGCAACTTCCTCAGCCGAACGGTTGGGTTCTTTCAAAATCAAACCATTGGCCTTGTCCAAACCCATCAGCACTTCTATAACCCTGACTCCTTCGCCCGCAATCTTGGTCTGGAAAAGGAAGTGCCCCATGAGAATGAAGCCTTCGGGCGTCACTACATGCCAATTCGGGATGGTTCCAACAGTTCCCTCTGCTATGGCAGTTCTTTCGTAGTTCGTCGCAGGGCGCTCCAGGAAGTCGGTGGATTTACGACCCAAAGCGTCTCTGAGGATTTATATACCGGGATTCGAATCGCAGCCAACGGCTATCAGGTAATCTATCTGGACGAACACTTAAGTGCAGGTTTGGTGCCGGAAGACATGCCATCCCAGGTCATCCAACGGCAACGCTGGACCCGGGGAAGTATACAAGCGTTTTTCCTGAAAGAAAACCCAGTGACTATCCCAGGATTTAACCTGCGGCAGCGCATTGCCTACGTGGAAGGAATCTTCCAATGGTTTAATAGCCCCGCCCGACTTGGGTTTCTCCTTCTGCCAGTGGCGGTTGCCTTCCTCGGAATTATTCCGATTTCCACCACCATTCGAGATTGGTCCTATTTCTTCTTGCCCTTATACCTGATCCAGCTTTCGACCTTTGCCTGGTTAAACCATCGTGCCAGTTCTGGCCTGCTAGCGGATGTTTATTCTGTGATGAACTGTTTTCCCGTTTCGGAAACCATTTTTCGAACTTTAATAGGACCTTTCTCGACCGGGTTTCGGGTCACTCCCAAAGGAACGACGAATTCAACCTTTGTTTTTCATTGGAAGTTAGCCCTTCCCTTAGTCGTCCTGCTCATGCTGAATATAGCCAGCCTCGCGGGGCAGGGATATATGTTAGTCATGAGGGTTGGGACTGCAACCAATCCTGAATCGGCTGAATATCTTCGATTGGGATTGATTTGGGGGCTTTATAATCTGCTGGTTATTGGGTTGGCGGTTCTTAGCTTTATCGATGTGCCCAAACTAGAAGCCAACGAATGGCTTCAGCAGCGGCGATCGATCAGCCTGCAAGTGGCAGACCAGAGGATCGAGGGAACAACCACTCGCATCTCTGAAACTGGCGTTGAAATGATTCCCTCTGATCCAGACCTGTGCGTTTGGCTAAATCAGGACGAACCCGTGATGTTGCGGATTCCAGAGGGGAATTTGGTACTGCCAGCAAAAATTACTGCGAGCCATCCCCTCTCAAATGAACTCGATCGGGGCTTAGGCCAGCTTGCCCAACGAGGAAACCTCCACCTCCCAAGCATCCAAAATCCAAAATCTAAAATCCAAAAGCCTGCCCACTCCAACCCTGTCTCAATTAGTCTGGCTTTTGCCCCGCTGACTCCTGAGCAACATCACCGGTTAATTGAATGGCTGTTTTGCCAGCCTGGTCAGTGGCAGCGTCAAAATACACCGGGAGAGTTCCGAATGGCAGGCTTACTGCTTCGTTCCCTCCTCCGCCCCCGGTTTCTATCAAAAACAGCCTGAGGCGTAAAGAGAAGGATAGCGCGTGGGAAATGACGGAATGATGATAATCGGTTCCTCGCCCTTCCCTGATCATTCGGAGCTTTGGCCCCACTCCCCCAGAAGCCCTATGTTCGTAGGACTTGGCGGCGGGCAAGAACTTCTTCAGGCTTGACCTGGACCAGCGTTTCGTCCAGCGGCAGAACCCGGACGCAGTGTTTAAACACGTTTGCCTGATAGACCCGGCGATTCGTTACGTCCAGACCTGTAAGCCAACCGCTCTTGGGATGATAGGCACCTGTATCAATGCCAAGCCAGCCACATCCCTGAGCTAGTTCACCAGGGGCAACCTGGGGCAGGGTGAATGTGATAGTGTGTCCCGTAATAATTAGCTTATCCGGAAAATAGGGTTTGGACATACTGTGAAACTCGTCGCGAATCCAGCAGAATTCCTGGGTGGTTTGATCTTCCAAAGACATTTTGGGATGAACACCAGCATGAACGAGCCACAGATCACCCAAATCTAGATAGGTAGGCAAACTTTTGAACCACTCCAGATGTTCCAATAACAATCCGGCATCGCCGTAGCTAGATACAGTTGCCTTGCCACCACTATAGAGCCATGCCTGTAAAGCAGGAGTGTAGGATTTGGCACCAGGGATTGCCTCCAGCATCAACTGTTCATGATTACCCAGCAAACAGGGGTAGGCACTCTGTTTGACGAAATTGACCACTTGGGCGCTATGCGGTCCCCGATCAATTAAGTCCCCTAAAAAGTAAACCTGATCATCCGCACTCGGTGAGATCGCGTCCAAAAGGGTCATCAGTCCTTCATAGTGCCCATGAACATCGCCAATAATGATGCGACGATGGTTAATTTCACGCATGCGATCGCCTTCTATCAACTTTCAGATACATTGAAACCTAGCCTCAGTGGCTGGGAAATATCCTGGAAACTTAAGTGATTTGCATCACCAATCCCATTATGCCCAGATTCTTTCAGTCCCTCACCAGCGGTGTGTTAAACATCACAATGGGTGCGTGAAGTTTATCAAGTCTTCAATTGGGCACCTGGCAGGTTTGTTATAGTCGTAGCCCTATGGGTCAGGATGGGGTGCAGGGGGTTTCACCCCTGGCTGGGAGCAACGCCCCCACTCCCCCTTTAATCCTCTGTCCTAATCCATCTGGCGATAGCTATAAAACCTCCCTACTGTCCCAACGCCTTCAAGAGTTGTTGCAGTTCTGCCAGGAAACCACGTTTGGGGGCTTTTTGAGTTCCCATAGCCTGAACCATGATGGCGTCCAACCGTTCTGAATTGGGTTTCTCTAAGTCTTCCGCCACAAGCCGATAGGTATCTTCACCTGTTTCCAGCCATACCTGCCAGGGAGAGGGGTAGCAGCGAAACATCACGGCTTGATTAAGCGGTCGCAGGTAGTAACAGGGTTCAAAGGTTTCAAGAAAGCGTTTGCGAATGTTGCGAGCGGTGAATCCGATGCCCACTGTACCCATATCTTCCAGGCGCGGATTAAACAGCACAGAGGGGCGATCGCCAGCGGCATTACAGACCTGTTCCACGGGCAGGATTTCGATCGATGTGGGAGCCACAAACAAAAAGGCCTGATCCTCTGGGTCCACCAGTTCCTCAACGGGGGTTGTCTGCCGGGCACCGGCCACATCCAAACTGCCGAGCCGAGCCGAGATAGCTCCCCAATCCCGTTTTGCCAGCGCTGCTGCCCCCGCATCGGGAAAAAACACCTTCAGTCCAGGTCCCAACTCATCAAACAAAGAGAGGTACTGAAAAGCGGCGGGCATCGGCTTTAGCTCTGGCAGCAGCAGCTCAACCTGCAACCGACTATAGCCAGCGGCGATCGCCGCCTGGGTGGCGCTACGAGCCTGGGCGATCGCTGCTTCGAGGGTAGTGGGGAGTTCGGGCATAGGTTAAAGCGTCAAAGACTGGGCATTATTTTCAATCAAACTTGCCAAATCCTTCAGGAAAGCAGCGGCATGGGCACCGTAGATTACGCGATGGTCGCAGGTAAGGTTGACCTGCATCTGCCGTCGCACACCCAACAGCCCATCCTCTGTAGCAACGACCTGGGGAAGGGAGGCTCCGACTGCCAGGATCGCCCCTGTGCCAGGAGGCAGGATGGCATCAAAGCGATCGACCCCAAACATGCCCAGGTTGGAGAGGGTGAAGGTGCCAGAGTTATATTCCTCTGGTTGGAGCTGCTTGGAGCGGGCCCGATCGACCAGATCTTTCCAGTTACGGGACAGGGAATAAATATCAGTCTGATCGGCTTTTTGGAGAACCGGGGTAATCAGTCCCCCATCTTCCATGGCCACTGCTACCGCGACATTGATCGAGGCAGGATGGGAAATGCTCTGGTTGATGTAGCTGGCGTTAAGCAGGGGATGTTTTTGGAGGGTGACGGCAACGGCTTTTGCCAACAGGGCAGTCATGGTGACCCCCTTAGACTTAATCTGCTTATAAAGTTTGTCTAAAGCGTCAGTGGTAATCGTGTAGCCAACGTGATAGGTAGGCACCTCCAAACTGGCAACCATATTCCGTACGACTGCGTTTTGCAGGGTAGTGAGGGGCACCTGCTGACCTGAAACAGCCGCGATCGCCGGGGAACCCGATGGAGAAGCTGGTTTTGTCGCTGCAGTAGCGGCAGCGGGGGGGGCTGAAACAACGGCAATCGCTGGAGTTTTAGCGGCGGGTTTAGGGACGTTGGCAGCGGCTTCAATATCCTCTGCGACGATCCGTCCGTGGGGACCACTTCCTTTCAGGGTGGCGAGGTCAATCTTATGCTCCTTCGCCAACTTACGAGCCCGCGGAGAAGCCACGATGCGCCCATTGCCAATGCTAAGTCCCCCAGCCGGAGCGGGTCCAGCCGAGGCGGTGACCACTGCGGGGGCTGCTTTTTGCTCAGGAGAACTCGTTGTTTCGGCAGCGGCTCCTGTCCCTTTGGATTGGGCCTGCTGCTGGGCCGCTTCGAGTTCGGCTTCGGTTTCGGCAACCAACGCGATCGCCTCTCCCACCGGAGCCGTTTTGCCTGCGGGAACAATGATGGCTCCCAGGTAGCCTTCATAGAAGGATTCCACATCCATATCTGCTTTGTCAGACTCAACTACCACAACGGTTTCGCCCTTTTCTATCTTGTCTCCTGGCGTTTTAACCCAGGAAACAATCTTTCCTTCGGTCATGGTGGAACTGAGGGCAGGCATGAAGACTTCGTAAATCATTGAGTTGGTCCAGGTTGAGAATCTACAACAACTTCGGGCTATCTGACTTTTAGCTATAGGGCTTTTCCCCGTCAAGGAAGGTACAAGCGTACAAGGTAGAGGGTCTAAGATCTACGGCTCGACTGAACACTCGTCAACCATCTCAGCCAAACGGTGAAACCCCTGATTGGGCACGATGCCCCTTCCCTTGCACTTCGTACAAGTAAGAACCGCTCTTGCAATCCGGTTGGGATTGGGAAAGTGCCTTTCCGACAGGAAGACACCTTCATAACTCCCCTTGTTCACAAATGATTTAGGACTGCTATATCAGCTAGATTAATAGATTAACAGAACTGGGAGGTTGAGCGGGTTGCTAGAGCTACAGATGGGATGGGAGGTTGGGGCGATCGCACCCGCTAGGGCAAATCATCCCGTTTAGGGCAACTTATAGGTTCTCAGGTTTCCCGCCTAGAACTTTCTATGGGAAACCCGTATTTACAGCCAGGGTTTCCTGCCCAGTTCACTGCCCGATAGGGCCCAGCTAATGGCTGTTGGCTAATTCCGCTGACTAGTTCCGCTGACTAATTCTAGGATCTTCAAAGATCGCCTCGGATGGCTTCGACTACACCGTCTCGCAAAAGGATTTCGACCTGCATTTTTTCGATTAAGTGATCGCCGACTTCTACTCGGAAAATGCTATCGATTTGCCCTTGATTCACCTCCTGATCTAGCTCAAGCATTTGTACCTGCTGAAGCTGCTGCAAAACTTGATTTTTTTGCTCCAGAAATTCGCTTTTCTTCTGATTCACCTGAATCTGAATATTTTCAATCTGTTGCTTCACTTCGGGGCCGAGAGGCTTCAGGCTTTGCTTTTCGATTTCGGCAATCATTCGCTGCCCCTGCATTTCTAACTGCTGAAGCTGGTTATCGATTTGATTGATTTGTGCTTGCAGTTGCTGTTGGGCTTCTTCCTTCCATCGAGGGGTGACGATCGCCTTAATGTTGACGGCTCGTCTTAAAAGCAGATGAGATTGGGAGACATCCATAACCATTTTGCTAAGGAAAGAGTAGGGAAATAAAGATGCACTTTAATCCATGGACTTTCAGCGAAAAACGCCCGACAAACGACTTTGCTGATGTCGTCAGTTGAGCGTACATTACCAATGAACAAGTGCAGACTGCATCAGCATTGGTGTTAAACAAACATCTCGTTAATCATACCTTGGTAGCGTTCCATCACGACATTGCGGCGGATTTTTAAGGTCTGCGTTAGCATCCCATTGTCGATCGAGAAGGGTTCCCCCAACAGGCGGAATGGCCCAATCCGGTCATCAATTCGGAAGCCGGGACGATTTTGCACTTCCCGGTTGAGTTCCTGGCGGATCAGGTCTTGCAGGAGTTTACTATCTAGCTCAAGGGCTGGGGGCTGGGAACTGGGGGAGGACTCCAGATCTCCTTTTCCATCCCGCTGCCCTTTACCCTCCTGCTGGCCCAATCCCTGCTCTTCTGCCCACTTCTGAAGTGCTTCCAGATTGGGAACAATTAACGCTCCCAGTACTTTTTGATCCTGCCCGACGAGCATTATCTGATCAATATAGGGGCTACGAAGACAGGCATCTTCGATTGGTTGAGGCTCAATGTTTTCGCCGTTGGTGAGGACGATCGTATCCTTGGCCCGCCCCGTCAGAATCAGGTCGTTTTGGCAGTTGACCCAGCCCAAGTCTCCACTGTCGAACCAGCCTTCGGGGTCGATCGCCTTTTTAGTTGCCTCTGGGTTGTGATAATAGCCCTGCATGACCTGGGGACCGCGAATCAGCACCAATCCCTTTTCCCCCTGGGGTAAAGGCTGGCGGGTTTCTGGATGCACAATCCGAATTTCGGTGCCAGGAATGGGGGGACCGGAGGAACCGCGTAGATTATGCCAGGGGCGACGAACATTCGTGACGGGTGAGGTTTCAGTTAATCCATAGCCCACTAGTACGCCAATTCCAACAATTTCAAAGAAATCATCCAGATGCTTTGCCAGGGATCCCCCGCCACTAATGGCATACCGGAATTTGCCGCCAGTTACCGTCTCTCGTACGGTTTTGTAGACAATCTTTTCCCCCAATGCATGGAAGGGATAGAGGAAGGCAGCTCGGATTTCAGCCAGCATTCGTTCCAACAGGGGGGGATTTTGATACCCCAGATCGAGATTTTGGGAGAGACGATTGGCTTCAACATATTGCTGGCTAGCGCTGAGGAAAAACTTGATGAGCTTCTGTTTATTGGCAGGTTGTTCCCGAAACTGTTTCTGAACGCCTTCGTAAATGGATTCCCAGATGCGCGGAACGCTGACCATGTAATTGGGTTTGTACTGCTTCAGATCCTTCTTAATGGTGCGAATGCTGGTGTAAACCTGGGTACAGCCCTGGGAGAGGAGGAAATATTCCACACTGCGTTCGTAGGAGTGCCAGGTGGGTAGAATGCTGAGGGCACAATCGCCGGGTTGCGGCTGCACCACTACCCCAAATGTCGTCACCTGATGCAGCAAATTGCCATGACTCAGCATCACCCCCTTGGGTTTTCCGGTTGTCCCAGAGGTGTAGATCAGGGTCGCCAGCGTGTCGTGGTTCTGATTCACCGGTTGAGGCGATTGGTTGCTACCCAAATCCATTAATTGGGTAAAATTCAAAATTTTCAGCTCACCCTCGTCGTCGCAGGATTCATCCGATAGCAGAATGACAAACCGGATGGGCAATGTATTCAGACGATCGCGCAGCTTCTTCAGGGTCGCCTGGTTTTCTACAACGAGTCCAGTGGAACCGCTATTTTCCAAAATGAATAAGAGTTCTTCCCGTTCTGACTGGGAACTCCGCACGGCATTGGCTGCCCCTGCCGTCATCAGGCCCTGGTCAGCAATGAACCAGCGAGGGCTGTTGTCCGAGAAAAGGGAGATGTGATCGCCCGACTGTACCCCCAGTATCTGCAAGCCCGCTGCAAACTGCTGAATTTGCTGATAGATCTGGGCGAAGGTCAGCTTCACCGCTGGTTTGCTGTGCGGATCATGCAGGGCTGTCGTCTGACTGAAGCTTTGAGCCGCGATCTCCCAAATCTCAGGTAAGGATTGAACCTGACTGTAATCTGCCAGAAGACTCAAGTTTCGACGTTCTTGCTCCGTTACGGTGTAGGCAGTAGCACAGCTCATTTCAATCACTCCTGTAGGCTAAAAAATAACCCTGTCGCTGGGGGTTTCTGATTGAAGGGGGCTTCTCCCCCAACCAGGGGTAGCCCCCTGTAACCAATTCCATCTAAACACACTCTCTCCTCTCTCCCTCTCTCCCCCGTCTCCCAGATCCTAATGCCAATTTAAAGAATAAAGGTTGCAGATGGGGGTGTGGGGGCTTCTCCCCCAGCCAGGGGTGGAACCCCTGCACCCCATTCCCCAATCTGCCTGTTCGCTATTTAAATTGGTATAACTATTCAGGTTGCATAAGGGCGTCCCAGTTCGTTAGGCTTTTTCCAGATTCTTTATTATCAAAAGATGCAATACCTATGGTGAAAGCAACTTGGAACGGTGCGGTGTTAGCAGAGAGTAGCCACTGTGAAGTGGTGGAGGGAAACCAGTACTTTCCTCCCGATTCGATTAATCGCCAGTACTTTAAGGAAAGCAACACCCACACCACCTGTCCCTGGAAAGGCATTGCTAGCTACTATGACGTTGAAGTAGACGGAAAAGTGAACAAAGATGCCGCCTGGTATTATCCCCAGCCGAAGGATGCAGCGAACAATATTGCTGGCCACATCGCCTTCTGGAGAGGAGTAAAAGTGGAAAGCAGCGAACAGCCGTAGACTCTTATACCAATTTAAAAAATGAAGGTTGCAGATGGGGGTGTGGGGGATACGCCCCCAGCCAGGGGTTCCACCTCTGCAGCCCGTCCCCAATTTGCCCTGTTCGTTATTTAAATTGGTATTAGCAGCTTTTTGAAGCTGCCGGATTCAAGCTAAACCGAATGGTTTCGGCTACACCATGGGTCAGCCCTGGCGAGGAGGTTCCGAATCCAGGAAAGGAGGGAGAGGCAAGGGAAAATCGGCATTTAGCGAGTCAACACGGGACTGGCTGCCTGCTGAACGGCCCGTAGCTTCTCCATCACCTGTCCACTGGTGAGCAGTCGGTTGGCTTCCGCAATCCCCGCTTCGATCGAGGGGCAAACTCCCCAGCGCCACAGGTAAAAGCTGGCGTTCCAAAGGGTTGATTGCATCAGGTCTGAAGGCTGTCCCAAAACGATGGTTTTCATGGCCGCGATCGCTTGACTGGTCGAATCAAAGAAAACATTTTTGCCCTCAAAGCCAAAGTCGCGCGGGTGCAGGTGGAGGCGATCGAAGGAAAAAGATGGGGCCTGAGCATCGGAGACTGGAGGCTTACCTTGCTGGTCTGCTTGGGCTGTCTGCGGATTGCCCAAGCCAAGGATGGCAGTCCGTTCGCGGGGCAAATCACAGCTGCCTTCTAAGCCTTTGACCGTTGTGAAATGGGTCACTCCCCGATAGGAAAAAGCCGCTTGAAACATGGATTCGGTGGGAGGATGAACAAAGCCAGCAACGAGGTGAAACTCCCCAGCGTAGGGTGCCCAAATCAGTTCCATGGTGGCAAAGGGGGGACGCTTGCCGATCTGCTCCCGATAGGGAACAAGTCCCTGCGCTAGGGGAAAGTGGAGCGGCAGATAGATAAAGCCAATGCCTGTGGTTTCTAATACCTGTTGAACCTGGGCCAGGGAAAGCTGGGTCCAATTTACCCCCAAACCCTGCCAGAAGAGGATCAGGGGGTCACCTTCTTTGGTTGGCATGCGATCGCCCCCATGGAGGACGATAGGACAACCCGCCGCCGCCAGAATCAGGGCGGTTAAGGGCACCAGGGGGGTGGTGCGCGATCGTCCGTCGTAGGGCACCCCCATGACTGCAACGGGCCGATCGGAATGAATGGCCTTCAGCTTTGGCCCCAGTTCGTCATAGGCATCCAGCATCCCCGCCAGTTCTTCCCCAGTCGGGCGGCGGATTCGATGGGCAATCATAAACGCCCCGATTTGGGCGGGAGTAGCCTCCTGAAGCAGCATCATCCGCGTCGCCGCCGCCGCTTCCTGGCGGGTGAGTTTTTCTCCGGTATGAGTTCCGCTTCCTACTTTGCGGAGCAGTTCTCTGAAGGCGTGACTCATAGCGTCTTATATCATCTTAAGGATGGGCAAGGGAGGCTGTTTCACTTGCAGCGGCAGCAATTCTGTAACCAGCTTGTAAAAGTGATAAATGGGAGGAATTTGCAGACGATCGCGTGTGGTTACCAGCACCACCTGGCGGGTAAAGGGTGAGTCAGCCAGGGAAGAGGCAGTGGTATCTCCATTCACTTTAGTGGAAGTGGTGCAAATCGGGCGCACCACGAGCGTGGGATCGGTGTAAGCCTCGACCAATGCCGTCTCAGGCAATAGGGCAATCAACTCCCCTTGACGCACCACCCCTCGAAAAGCATCGGGGGTATTTAACTCCAGCGCAGCCCGCAGGGAACCCCCATGGCGTTCAAATTGTTCCTGCACAATTCGCTGCATCCCATACCCATCTTTAAACACCACCTGGGGATACTTCGTCAGTTCTGCCCAGGGAACAGATTCATAGCTTGCTAAGGGATGGGTTGCCGCCGCCAAAACTCGAATTGGCTCATCAAATAGCACTTCTACCACCATTTCTGAACTGGTGGTGAGAAAGCGGTTATTCATCACCAAGGCGACATCCACCAGACCATCCTTCAAAACCTTGAGGGCCCGATCGCTGCCCAAGGCCGTTACCCGTAATTGAACCTGCGGAAAATCCTGGCAAAAGCTTTGAAGAATGGGGGGCAAATAATGGGCACAAAGAGAGTGGATTGCCGCCACGCAAAGCTCTGGCTGTTTTCCGGCGACCAGATCGGCAATATCCTGGGTTGCATTCTGCCATTCCTGACAAATCTTCTTTGCCCTTGGTAAAAGACAACTACCTGCCACAGTTAGCTTCGCCTGTGTTGTCCGGTGAAACAGAGAAACCCCCAGATCAGCCTCTAGAGCCTGAATCTGACGGCTAATTGCGGATTGGGTAACACCACAACGTTGGGCAGCTTGCTGAAAGCTCCCTGTCTCTGCTACCACAACAAACGCTTGTAACTGTTCTAGGCGCATGAACTCGGAAAATAACTAGGTCACAGAACTCAGATTCCAGTGACCTTAACGGATTTACCTGACCAGTTCGGTAGAGATTGATACAGTGTGTAGCAGGTGGCAGGGGTTAGGCAACAAACCGCCGGAAACAAAAAATTTAGTCTATTCTATTAAACCTGGCAAGGGGAGTCCTGTTAGATAAAAGAAGGACTGAGGAGAAATCCCCCAGCCCTTTGCCTTCTGTCCTTAGATTAATCCGTCCTTGATTAACAGGATTAACGGAACTTATCAGGATTCAGTCGGGGCGCAGGTCGGCTAGAGACGCCGCCATGAAGATTTGCGCCTGTGCCACCATCAGCTCGATCAAGGAAGGGACGCAGGTCAATGCCATTGGAAGATGGGGAACCTCCCCCCAGGTTTGGCAGATTCCCATTGATTGCCTGCCCAATCTGATTCAGGATATCGCCCGTTCCACCGCCGACAAAGGTATTAACAGCTTGAGTCTGCTGGCCACTATCCGCCACGGTCAGGTTTTGGAAAACCCGATCGCGGGTAGAAGTTGGATCCTGCCCCGGCGGCACCGTTAGCACAATCCGGCAACCGGGTACTCGCTGAGTTGTCACACAGACAGTGTTATAGCCATTCTCTAAGCCTGTCTGCATTTCCAATAACCCATCGGGTCGATAGGATTCTAACCGACGACTAATCTCGTTACAGCGACGCTGGGGTGTCCAACCGCCACCCATGGCACTGGGATTCGCCCACGGATAAGACTGCTGGGGCTGGCTTTCGGGATGATACATGACCACATATTGGCCCGTGCTAGATTCGCAGGTAAAGCGGGTACTTGCCAATCTTGAGGGAGTCCCGTTGCCCGCGCTGCCAGTCGTCGAGTCAGTCGGTCGAGAATCCGTATCCACAATCACATCTCCCGGAGAAGTGGTTCTTTGACTGGGCTGAGGCGACTCTACCGCCTTGGGGAAAAGCGGTGCCCCGATCGCGCTACCGCTTCCCAACAAGGCCAGAACACCCAGCGAAATCCCCAAGCCCTTAGCAGCGGCCAACGGCATACGGGTCAAATCCAATCTAAACCCCGATAAGAGCATATAAAAAGACCTCTAAAGTCACATCTAATTCAGCACCAGACTTGATTCAGCAACAGACTTAATTAATTCGATCGATGCCCTTACCCGATTTGATCGCAGTTGAACCCTGAAGGGGGTATCGGAAGTTTGCAGGCATCAGGGGAAATTGGTATCCAGGAAACCGATCTTTCACTCCTCTAACTACATACAGGACTGAATTAAGGAGTCCGAGGTTCCCGAACCGTCGAATTTTTATCGCCGTCTTCGGA
This sequence comes from Kovacikia sp., assembly GCA_049581985.1. Lineage (GTDB taxonomy): Bacteria > Cyanobacteriota > Cyanobacteriia > Leptolyngbyales > Leptolyngbyaceae > Kovacikia. Next base: position 6,317 of record JBAUTA010000387.1, on the reverse strand, counting down.
TTTTCTAATCTTTTCTCAACAGAGTCCAAAAGGCAGAAGGGAACTGTCCCCTGGGTGGGGATTTCTTCACCCTAGCTACCTCAATTCTAAGGAGTTGGGGCCTGGTTTGCCGATTCCCCAAAATAGGGGCGGAACGCCCACACCTGGGACCTTAGCCAAGGAAGAACTACGCTAAATTTGAGGCGTTAGTTTCACAAAACTTTATTTTGTGCCGATGGGTAGCGTATACTACGCTGTGGTGATTAATAGGAGCAGGAGTGTAGATGTCGGAGGCAAATAAGCCCCTGACGGTGCCCAAGGAGTTGCTAGGTCCCCCCGGTGATTTCAACCCAACGCTGTTGATGTTCTTGACAGCGATCGTTCTGGCGGCTACGTCTACCCTGGGTTACTTTTGTTGGCATTGGTATGACTGGTGTTCATTTCTCATGAACCTGACGGCGTTGCATCTGGTAGGCACGGTTATTCATGATGCCTGCCATAATGCGGCTCACCGGAATCGGATTGTTAACGCTATCCTGGGGCACGGCAGCGCACAAATGCTGTGTTTCTCATTCCCTGTGTTTACCCGCGTTCACATGCAACATCATGCAAACGTCAATGATCCCGACAATGATCCGGATCATGTCGTTTCAACGATGGGACCTCTGTGGCTGATTAACGCCAGATTTTTTTATCACGAAATTTATTTCTTCCAGCGCCGTCTCTGGCGAAAGTTTGAGCTGTGGGAATGGGTCATTGCCCGATCGTTTCTGGCTCTAATTGTTTTTCTAGGCTATCAGTATGGCTTTATTGGCTATATCTTCAACTTCTGGTTTGTGCCACTGGCGCTTGTGGGATGGGAACTAGGGCTGTTTTTTGACTATCTACCCCATCGCCCCTTTAAGGAGCGCGATCGCTGGAAAAACGCCAGGGTTTATCCCAGCCGGATTCTGAACCTGATGATTATGGGGCAGAACTATCATCTGGTTCACCACCTCTGGCCTTCAATTCCCTGGTACAACTACGAGCGGGCCTACTTCGCCACCAAACCGCTGCTGGATGCTAAAGGATCTCATCAATCTTTGGGGTTACTCAAAACCACTCGAGACTTTTTTGGATTTCTTTATGACGTTGTTTTGGGTATTCGTTTCCATCGCAAAGAGGATCATAAGGAGCCGTTTGAAGGCATTCCCCCTGACTCTCTAGAGATCGAAAAGTGCGCTATCGGCGACGACTATTCCAGGGAAAATTAGTTTCTAAGAGTGCCGAAAGTGCGAACCTGGCAACTGTTATGACGACATTCGCCTTCACCCTTAAGTCCCTCTGCCAGGATGCTATTCTTTACGCAAATGTCGGTAAAACCCTGACCCAGCTTAATCTGCCCCCAAACCCCCTCGAAACGAAATCCCGGCTTGCGTTTCGAGGCTGGGGCCGTGATCATGGCCTGGCTTCCATCCCAGATTCAAGCTTGGCGTACATTGGGCTTGACTAATTTCCCTGGATTCTCATCCCACTGACCTTCCCCCCATTACCCCAGACCCTTTCGGGGGGGGGAGTTAGGACTCCACGAGGCGGGGGACAATGGATTGGCAGATAGGAAGTCCCCCGGCAGAGGATTGGGCTTAACCCAAGATGGGTATACACACACGTAGCCCCTGAAAGCAGAAGGGGTGAGGGCGATTTGGAGCGCCCTGCATTAGAAGTGCGGGCTACCAGCAGGAAGTCCGCTTGAGAGGACTGCGGGGAAATGGCAACCCGCTGAAACGGGTTTAAGACTTTTTTATATGAAGCTGCATCTTATTTGCCCCCCGGCTGTCGCCGTCCCCCTTGGCAAGAGGGACTATAGGGGGCGCTTGTTTTGGCGCGTCTTCCTATTTGATTGGTATAAGACTGTTAGCCCGGATTTTGAAGCACGGGCGGGGTGTAAAGCACAGCCTAAAATGGTTGAGGACTTCCGAGCTGGCCTCTTTCGTTTTTGATGGGAAAAGGAATAGCAGGGTGAGGGTGGCTCGGAAGGCCAGATTAAATGTTGCCAGATTAAATGTTGCCAGATCAAATACTGCCAGGTTCATCACTAACGAGTTCTAGCAGTAAGGGGTAATGTCTTCTCCACATTCATCGACCAGATAGGACAACGCCCGGAAACGCAGACCGACAAACTGCTCGTAAAAAGGATTGAGCTTACACAGGGGAGGAATGTGGAAGAGGGGACGATCGAATAGTTGAATCGTGCGCTCAAAAGGACATTGGGCAGGGATCAGGCGGCAGAAAAATCTAGCCCGATTGGCATTGTCGATTTTAATGTTATCTAGCCAATGGCGAATAGGTTGAAGGGGAGCAAATCGAATTTCCGCCGAGGCTTGGTCAGGCATGACCATTACATCAACCTTTACCTCTTTAGCAACCCAAACAAACTTTTCAGCGTTAGGATTAGGGGTTTCGTAGCGAGAAGCATTCATTACTTTCTTCCTGTACCTGACAAATACATCTTGCCCATAGCCTCGGCAAGAATAATGGGCAAAACCACTGAAATTCTGATAGCCCAGCTACAGTTCTCAGGAACTTTACGGGGAGGTTATCGGTTTAGGGAGGTAGAAATAGAAGGGTGCGGCGGCGCGGAGATAAACAGAGATAGACAGAGACAGATGCCCCACAAACCATTTGTTAGGGAATCTATAAGAGATTCAACGTAGCCTGAAAAAGTTCGATATTCTAAGGCTAGTACAACAACGATTAGAGAACATTTCGGCTATTAAGCGTCTAGTTTATATATTATGCTTTCGCAAATTGTGCGTCCGATGGTTCAAACCCAGGTACGACTGTTGGCAAACAGTCGGGCAACCCGTTCTACCTTAATTTCAACGGTTGCTCAATGGCTTGGTTTTCTGGGGGTTCACGCTCAGGTAACCGAACTGGATGCTGGTTCCGGCAAGATTCGTATTGCTTTGACGGTTGATAAACCTGAAGCAGCGGATTTGCATGATTGGCACCAGATTCTCCACAATCTTCAACAAAGCGAAACGGAAGCTGATCTCCTGTCCACCAGCGCCGCAAACTTTACCCCCCAGCAGCAGAGCAAAATGCAACGCCTCCTGGCCTATCTGATTCAGGTTGGGGATCCCGAGCACGGGGTTGATTGGAATCGGCTTTACCCACAGTTGCAGGCATTAGGGTTGGACGAGCTTACCTTATTGGGTATTCGATCGGCGCTTAAAGTGCCCCAATCGTTGGACGATCTGGTGGAGGGGCTAGATTCAGATGTCGCGGCAGTTGCTCTGCCTAAGGCGGTCAGCATTGCCATGCTAGATAAACGGGTGAATTCTTCGGAGGATCGGGCCTTAACGACACTGCTAAAGGCGATGCGGTAACAACAGAAAATTGGTGTTAACCTCGAACAATCTGTTCGATCGCCTCAATCTCAGTGGGCAAAGCCGCGGTTAGTACCTCTGCTGCCGTTTCTGTTACCAGCACATCATCTTCAATCCGAATACCCCGCACATCCCTGAATTGGGCCAGCCGATCCCAGTTCACGACATCGCGGTAACGGGTTCTGCGTTCCGGGTCATTTAAGATAGCAGGAACCTGATAGAAGCCCGGTTCAATCGTGACCAACATGCCAGGTTGGAGGGGCCGATTGAGGCGCAGGTAGTTTAAGCCAAATCGATCGCTCCTCACCCTACCTGCCGCATAACCTGCCACATCGCCCAAATCCTCCATGTCATGCACATCCAATCCCAGCAGGTGCCCCACCCCATGCGGAAAGAATAATGCATGGGCATCCATTTCTACCAAATCCTCTGGCTGTCCCCGCAAAATACCCAGGTCTACCAACCCTGTTGCGATCATCTTTGCTGCCAGGAGATGAATATCTCGGTACTCCACCCCCGGACGGATCGCAGCAATACAGGCGTCATGCGCCGCTAGAACGATCGCGTAAATAGCCCGCTGAGTTGGGGAAAACTTGCCCGATACCGCCCAGGTCCGGGTAATATCCGATGCCCAACCGGAAGTTGTCTCTGCCCCGGCATCTACCAGCAGCAAATCTCCTGACTCAAGCGGGTGGTGATACTGCTGGTTATGCAGCACTTCCCCGTGAACCGTGACAATGCTGGCATAGGCACAGGGCATGTTATTTGCCATCATGACGTGCTCGATCGCCGCCCTGACCTGCGCTTCTACGTGGGCAATACGGGTTGCTGCCATGCCAGCCTTATGAGCAGTAACGCTGACAGCCGCCGCTTTTCGCAATTCTGCCAGAGCTGCTGCATCGTGGGTTAGCCGCAGGGAGACAATTGCCTGGGCCAACTCCAGATCCATTCCCGTTACCTGCTTACCCCCAAAAAGGCTCCGCTGGAAAGTAAGGCCCTGTTCCGCGATCGTTCTGCCATCTTGCCCAGGGATGGTTGCAGCCCCGATCGCCCATGGAGAAGGCTTGACTGGAAATTCAGCCGCATCAGGCGACCCTCCTATTGCTTTTAGCTCTGACAGCGGAAAGGCCGCATCAGCCCCCATCACCGTAGCAATCTCATCCCGCTTGGGTAATTCCCCATGCCACAGGGCGCTAGCTGGGTCTGCTTCATCCATAAACAGTTGCAGCGTTCCTGCCTCCAATCGGATCACCGCATTTTCGAGGGGGAATCCGGCAAAGTAGAGGAAATGACTGCTTGCCCGAAACGGAAACGTATTTGCTGGAAAATTACGGGAACTACTCTGACCTGACCAGAGAATAACCGGAAAACTAACCTTCTCCGCTAACCTTTGACGACGGACTTTGAGCGCATCAGCAAGGGCAGCAGGGAGATCGAACGGCTGCATGACCCTACTCACCCTTGACTAGCACGCCATTTAGAAAAATTTCTGCAAGCCCCTCTGCCATTTCTTGCATCTCTGAGGCAGCCGCGCCCGGTTCCATAATCGTGCTCTGACTAAAACCTGCCACCGCAAACATGCCTAGAAACACCCGCGCCACCATTTTGGGATTCATGGGACGGTAAATCCCTTGATCCATTGCCGTTTGAAAGAATGCCTCGGCCACATCCGTCATCTTTGCAATGACTTCTGACTGAATGTGATCCCGTAGATCTGGATGAAACTGTGCCTCCATAAAGCATACCCGCAGCATATCTGCATTTGCATGCAGGTGCAGCATTCGCCGCCGCATCACCTGGGCAACTGCCTTATAACTGCCCATTTCGCTGAGTTCCGTCAGTAAATCTGTCAGAATTTCAACCCAGCCCTGAGTGGCCACCTCCACTAAAATCGCCTTTTTGTTGGCAAAGTGGCGAAACAGGGTACCCTCCGCAACCCCTGCCGCTTCCGCTAAGTCGCGGGTCGTGCTACCGTCGAAACCTTTACGGGCAAACAACCGCAGCGCTGATTTTAAAATGCGCGTCCGAGTTTCAGTCTCTCCGGGGGACAGGTGATGGGAAGTTCGCATAGGGATTTCGGAGTAACAAAGACAGACGGGGTTAGGGCTATTTTGCCGTGAAGAATACCACGATCGCCCCAAGTGCCACAGATTATTACAGATTTGGGTGATGCCGAATGCGGAATTGGGGAAGGCCGGATAACGACAGCATCAGACCCACAGCTATAGCGGTTTGCACCTGGGTGAAGTACAAAAATGTGAGGTACAGTGAGGGTGCGAAGCACCCTCACTGTACCTCACACCCTTGAAAAGGGCTATGCTAATTAGACCAACCTACCTATGAACAGGATGGCTATAGTTTTGCTTCTAACGACTTGAGATATTCCGTATTCACCCCCGATTCGCGCATGAGGGCAATTTTTCCAGTGCGGGCAATCTCGCGGAGGCCAAATTTGTTGAGCACCTGGACGATCGCCACCATTTTCCCAGGATCGCCCACCACCTCTAGCGTCAGGGAATCTTCCGCCACATCCACAACCCGCGCCCGAAAAATTTGAGCCAGTTCCACAATCTCGGAACGGGTAGAACTGGTAGCGTTAACCTTCATCAGCATCAGCTCCCGCTCGACACAGGGAACTTCGGTGATATCCTGCACTTTGAGGACGTTGATCAGCTTATAGAGTTGCTTGGTTAGCTGTTCAATGCTGCGATCGTCACCAGGGACGACCATCGTAATCCGGGAGACACCCATCTGTTCAGCAGGTCCAACCGCGAGACTCTCAATGTTAAACCCACGACGGGCAAATAATCCAGCTATGCGGGTCAAAACGCCCGCTTCATCTTCAACCAGAACAGATAGGGTATGCTTCATGGCAGTAGCAGAAAGGCAAATTGTGATGAAACGCTGAGAAAGGCTTTCTAACCTGAAGCCTGGTCTCCCATTCTATCGTGATGGTTTGCACTCCTAAAC
>JBAUTA010000386.1:0-1614 GCA_049581985.1 Kovacikia sp. | reverse complement strand
AGAAGCCTGGTGATCAAAAAAGTAACGAAAAAAATGGAAATGCTAAATAGTAAATTTTCTAGCCGGATGGATTGATAGCTTCTACTTGCCCAGAACATCTCGAGCAACAGGGGAGGTAGCAAACCTCCTGCCACCATTACAACACAGTAAAAAATCAAGTTTCCTCTCAGGAAAGTAATAATTAGCGCTAGTAGAAAAGCTAAGGGGGTAAAAGTTAAAAGAGTATGCATGACTTCAACCGCTCTTCCTGAATGAATTTTAGGAGGGAGAAGATAGCTCAGAAACGTTGCGTCGGGAGATAAATCAAACGTTTGTACGTTTTGAACAGCGTCTACATAAACTCGAAGAACAGCGTTGGAATAAGTAATTACGATATGGTGAGCATCATCATCTGCAAAAACTTTCCCGACAAATACTTGAGGATTTGCCCCATTTGGTCCTGAAAGTAATGTCCGCAATCGTACTGTTAAATCCTGCCCTTCCTGTCCAATCGTCAAATTTCGATTTAAAGGATCTTGGGAAAGGGAAAAAATACGGGCAGGTCCGCTCTGAAGCTGATCCCCGCTCGCCACCCTCAAATTTAAAGTGAACTGAGACATTTTTCGGATTTGCTGGTTAATCTCTTCAGCGGGGCTTTTCGTCTCTAACCATGCCTGCGGTGACAACAGAACCCCCGAACTAGAAGATGAATTTTGAGCAGTTCCACGCCAGGTCAGATCGGGATTATTCCCTGTGACATCGGGATAAGGGCCATTTCCCTGGAAAGCATACCTAGCTAATAGAAAATCTCCTAAACTACTAGAAATCCGCTTTTCTTCCAGAAGCTGTGATACATCCTTTTCAGAAATAACGTTATTTGAGATCGCCAGTTCAGAAATAGTTCCCTTCCAGGGGCGATCGCCAGTTTTTTCATTGCCGATTAGCAAAGAGAAATTTGTATCCCAGGCAGTAAGATTCACTATATTTTGTGACCCAACAGTAATCAAGAAAACAAATAAAAAATAGGCGACAAATCCTTTCGCCAACTTTTTAACAGTCAATTTTCGTAGGCTTGATTGGAGAAACCCATATACTTGACTACCGAATTCTCCCTGCCACCCATTAAAGCTGAGGTACCCAAACACCCCACCCATGGTATTGGTTAAAACATCGCTAAGACTAGAGGTTCTTGCAGGCAAGAAGGTTTGTAATAACTCGATACTAAGGGAAAGCCCAAAACTGGTCACTAGAACCAATGCAAAGGATGAAAAAGTCTTTAAACGAGTTCTTTTGGTAAGAAACCAATTTAAGCCGAATCCTAAAGGGATAAAAAGTAACACATTTGCAAGTTGATCAATCAGATTGCTGGGCTCCTTTAAACTATTCACTAACTGATGGAAGAAAGAATCTTCCTGAATAGAAAAGTTGAAGGGATAAAGCGTAGCAATCAGGATCACGAGGAAGCTACAGACGGTGACTCCCAGATCTGCATGCCTTATAAGTTTTCTTATGTTTTTCTTCATAGATGTACGTTCTCTCAGTGCAATTCTGCCAGGAATATAGAAGATTACGTGAATCCGAAAATTGGGTAGGGGTATATTCACCACCTTCGGGATAATGAGAGTAGCTGAACCG
>JBAUTA010000385.1:0-2999 GCA_049581985.1 Kovacikia sp. | reverse complement strand
ATCCATCGCGATAAAACTGAAGCGATCTCGGCAAATCCTGTACCCCCAGAGTGACGAGGCTGAGGTTTTGTCTCATAATTTTGTCCTCTAAAAAGGGTGCTCATACCAATCGTCCATGCTGACTTTTCAGCACCCCAAAGGATGAAAAGGTATTTTCAGAGCAATTTAGAAAATAAGGGGGCCCCAATGGGGTAAGGGAGTTTTATTCCAGCCAGGGGTTCCACCCTTCGGCTGAAGCAATCGGCGAGTGCTCAGTCGAGCCACTCTCACGTTAAAGCCTGTCTTTTATGCGGGGGATTCGCCTTGATGTTTCTGGGGCACTTCCTTTTGTGCTGGCTCATCCCAGGGATCGGAGACGAGTTCACGATTGGAATAGGCAGTGGAGGCGGGAGGGGAGGGAGGGTCGTCATGGCGATCGCCCTGATCACTAATGAATCTTTCCTCCAGCCCTTTGATCACCACATAGAGCACGGGTACGACCAGCAAACTCAAGAATGTTGCCACCAGAAGTCCCCCAAAAACTGCAGTTCCCAGGGAGTGCCGAGAATTTGCGCCAGCCCCCGTAGCAATCACCAGCGGAAAGAAACCGACGAGAGCAGCAAATGCTGTCATCAAAATCGGTCGTAGTCGTTCTCCGGCAGCGGTCAAGGCTGACTCAACCAGAGTTTTGCCTTCCTGCCGTGCCTGGTTAGCAAACTCCACAATCAGAATCGCGTTCTTACTTGCCAGGCCGATCAGCATCACCAGCGCAATATTGCAGTAGACATCGTTAGACAGCGTGGGTTCGACCAACCGACGGAGGGCAATGGAACCTAAAGCCCCCAGGATCGCCAGCGGCACCGTCAACAGGATAATGGTCGGATCAATGTAGCTCTCGTATTGGGCGGCTAACACGAGAAACACCATGATAATGCCAAACAGAAAAATTAATGGACCTAGGGAGCCTGCGGCGACCTCTTGCCGGGTCAGATCTGCCCAGTCAAATTTGATCCCCGGTAGGGCTGCTGCCTGATAGGCACTGCTAATCTTCTCGATCGCCTGACCACTGCTATAGCCATCTGATTGGGCCCCTTGCAGCAGAATCGATCGGTAACCATTGAAGTGGGAAATGACGGCAGGTCCGGTGAAGGGCTTGATCGTCACAAGCTGATCCAGCGAAATCATCGTCTTATTATCATTGGCGCGCACGTAAATTTGCTTTAGATCCTCCGGATTGTTCCGATACTGACCATCCAATTGGACATACACCTGGTAATAGCGAGGACCCAGGACAAACTGGGTTACATAGGACGAGCCAATGCTAGTACTAAGCGTGCTCAAGGCGCTATTGAAATTGACATTGAGCGCATTTAGTTGATCCCGGTTAATGTCGATCTCGTACTGCAGGGTGTTTGGCGCAAATTGGGTAAACGCCCCTGGAGGCTGAAAGATGCCGCTCTGGTTTGCTTTTTGCAGAATCTCCTGGGCATTTCCGGCAAACTCTTGAAAAGACAATCTGCCCCCTGTCGTATCTTCAAGCTGCATGTTGAATCCACCCAGCGGACTAAATCCTGGAATCGGCGGAGGGCTGGAACCAACTGCCGTAGCCCCGGTAATCTTTCCAGCAAATTGCCCGTTCAAACGTTTCAGAATCGAGGCAACGGTCTGATTTGCCTGCGGCCGATCATGCCAGGGCTTGAAATGGGCAAAAAAGATCCCCTGGTTAGCGGCATTGCCATTAAACCCGGCACCGCTGATCTCCGCCGTAGACTGAATTTCTGGAACCTTCGCAACGAATTCATGCACTTTGGCAAGAATATCTCGCGTGTATTGGACAGAGGCAATGTTAGGACCCTGGACAAACCCCAGCATGGAACCCTGATCCTCAGCCGGAACAAATCCTGTGGGAACGATCCGAAATATCAATACGGTGGCAGCCAGACCGACCACGAACAAGCTAATAACCAGATAGCGCAGACCTATCAGAAACTTGACTGTGCTGATATAGCGATCGCGGAACCACGCAAATCCCCGGTTAAATTTATCAAAGAACCATCCTAATGGACCCCGTGCTTGCCTGGGCGGACGCAGCAAAATAGCGGCGATGCTGGGGCTAAAGCTGAGGGCATTAAATGTCGAGACGGCGATCGAAAAGGCAATAATTAAAGCAAATTGCCGATAGAGCAACCCCGTTGCACCGGGAAAGAAGGCCACTGGGACAAAGACTGCCATCAGCACCAGAGAAGTTGCCAGGATTGCTCCTGTAAGCTCGTTCATTGCCTCATAACTGGCTCGCCGTGCCGACAACCCCTGATTCTGAATCTTTGCCGCAACGGCTTCTACTACCAGAATCCCGTCATCTACCACTAACCCTGTGGCCAGTACCAACCCAAACATAGTTAAGCTATTGATGGAAAATCCGAACAGTTTAGCGAAAACCATCGCTCCAATCAGAGAGACCGGAATGGCGATCGTTGGAATAATGGTGGCGCGCCAATCCTGCAAGAAAATAAAGATGACCAGGATGACCAGCACAATGGCCTCTAATAGGGTGATGAGGACTTCATTATTGGATTCTTCAATAAAGCTGACGGTGTCGTAAACCAGTTCAGTGGTCACTCCGGGCGGAAAACTCTCTTTCAACTCCTGAATCTTGGCTTCCACCCGCTTTGCCACATCCAACGCATTGCTCCCAGGCAGTTGATAAACCCCCAGGGCCACTCCAGGTTTGCCATTGATCACCGCAGAAGTGGCGTAATTCTGCGCCCCCAATTCTGCCCGACCGACATCCTTAAGCTTGATCAGGGTGCCATTACTGCCGGATTTGACCACAATATTTTCCGCATCTTTGACGTTAGTAAATTGACCTTGCAGCTTTAGCGGAATTTGATACTGCTGCCCTTTGGGCGCAGGCTCTGCCCCGATCGTGCCGCCGCCGACCACAACATTTTGGGACTGGACAGCGCTGACCACATCATTAATTGTCACGCCCCGACTGGCCAGGGCATTGGGGTCCAACC
>JBAUTA010000384.1:0-7265 GCA_049581985.1 Kovacikia sp. | reverse complement strand
GACATAGAGAATGCTGCTATTGGAAGCTACTATGATGAGGACTTTACAAAAATTTTGCTGGGCGATCGGCCTGACTACTACTTTAGTGGGGTCAAGTCTTGCCATCTCATCACTGAAGACCGTTGCTAGTGCGGCTCCTGCAAAGAAGGGGTGGGTCGCCGTTATGACTGGCAAACAAAATGACGTTTGGTATGTTGACAGCGGTTCCATTCAAGGAAAGGGGCGGTTTCGTTACTTCTGGTCCTATGTCACGGCGGGAACACCCTATATTATCGATGGCAAGCTTACCTATGGAATGGCTTACTACCTATCGGTAGATTGTCAGGAAAAGCAGTTCCGCGTTCGCTACATTCAGGCCCTCGACGAAAACTCTAGAGTGATCAAGGATTACAGCCTTGAAAATATTCCCCTACGAGGAAAGGCCATGGCGGGATCAGGTGGAGATGCTTCGATTAAATACGTTTGTTCACGCCGATAGGGAGACTTAAATAGGGAGACTTAAGAGGAATAGCAGCCAACTACTTACCTACTTCGTTTGACTAACTTTAAGCCATTCAGTGATGCCATCGGCGATCGCCCCTGCTAACTTTTTCTGCTCAGTTGGATTCACGATCCACTCGTATTCATTGGGATTAATCATAAAACCCAGCTCCATCAAAACGGCTGGAGCAACAGTCGGGCGGGTGAGTGCCAGATTGTTCCAGAAAATTCCATAGGATGGACGGTTGAGGGTTTTAACCAGATAGTTGTGCAGAAACACGGCTAGACTATGCGCCTGAGCGTTGTACCAGAAAGCAGCAACCCCCTGGGTCTTGATCGCGTCACCATTGTCAGGTAAGGCGTTGTAATGAAGACTGAGCGCAAGTGTTGGCTGTAGCTTGCTGATCAGATCTATTCTGGCTTTGAGCGATACATCCGTATCCTTCTCGCGAGTCATATAAACCGTTGCGCCCCGTTGCACCAATTGTTCCTGGACAAGTTGGGAAATCTTTAGGGCAACTGCTTTTTCCGGGTATCCAGTTGGTCCCCTGGCACCCAGATCTTCCGGGCCACCATGCCCCGGATCAAGGAGAATTTTAATCCCGGAGAGGACATTTTGAATTTTAGATTTTGGGTTTTGGATTGAAGTTCCCTTTCCCTGCTGCATTCTCCCAGGCGGATGCCGCAACGATAGGACCAGACTGGTTCCTTCATAGCGGAGTTGATAGCCCCATTGCTGATCCGTCTTCAAGTGGAAGGTGTACTGCACCTGTTTTGGAGCGATTTGCTGCCAGTCGAGGCGGGCAATCAGGGGCTCATCATCGAGTTTGATGATATCGGTTTGGGCGGTGGTGTTGTAAAGGGTCAGGGTAAAGGTGCGATCGCCCTGCTGCACACTAATAGGTACGGGCACCTGAAGTGGAAACACGACTTCGGTCCAGTCATCTACCTGTGTGGCTTTGATGCTGCGAATCAGGGAGATAAGCGGTACAGCACTTGTTTGAATCTGCACTTCTTTGCGATTAATCCAGCCACCGTAGTCTAACCGGACCCAATCCCCTTCATATCCGGTAATAGCGGCGCGAGTGGCTTTTGGCAGCGGCGTCAGGCGAGAATAGTCCGTACTGGGACCGGTACGGGCAGCGCCACTGTCTACGATGACCTCAGCAATTTCTAGCTGGGTGGGCGACAGGATGCGGATGCTGCCAGGACCCGTTTGGCTAATACTTTTACCATCCAGGGTAAGCGAAAATTCTGGTTTTCCCAGGTCTCCCAATAGCACGGTTTGAGCACAGGCTTGATAACGACTAGCGGAGAGCGCAGTGGGTTCATTTTTGGCTGTTAAGACGGCTGAATTTTCGGGCAAGTCGATCTGCTGCGTCTGCGGTAAGAGGGGAACTAGTTGTCCCGCCAGCTTGACGGTCACGTTGGCATTGGCAGGAGCGATCGCACCAAAACAGATAGGCTCATTCGGCAATTTAGCGATATCCACTGCTGGCGACAGGGAATCCTTCGCGAAGGTAAGACCAACAGGCAACTCTGGCTCTCCAGTCAACCGGATTACAGTCAATTTCACCGTTTGTTTGCCGTAGCGTAGCGTAAATTGATTTTCCCCCATTTTTAGCGGAAAACTAGGCGCAAAATGCCCGGCAGGGCTGCGGCTAATCGGTTTATCGTTAACTAAAACGGTTCCCTGCGGAGGAGCGGTACCAATTAGAAAAATCTGATTCGCAGTCGTCTGGTGATTAGCGGGTGGGTAGGTAAGGTGAAGCGGCTGGGCTGCCTCGATTGGAGATGAAAGGAGGACTACGCCCAGAGGAAGGAGGAAATAGGAAAGAGGGAGTAGAGGAGATAGGCGTTTCATAGTCAGGGGTAAGGTCTCAACTGCTGAGGTCTGCTAATCTCTCCATATTTCTATACATACGGAAAAACCAAGTCATTTTTCAATATAGTGTATTTGTATTAATCTCTCAGGAAAAGAAGGTTCTCCCCCAAGCGAACCGACGGATTGGTGAGCCAGGTAGCCTGCCCTGGGCCGCCCTTAGGAGATTTCTATCATTGGCGAGCAAGGGTTGATAGAAGTTGCGAATCACCGGGTTGTGGCGAGTCACCACCAAGGTTGCCATGTACACGCCACAGCGAACCCGATCGCGCCCCCCGGCTCATGCGGTTGGCTTTGTGTTTACCGCTGTCGTGGTTAATCGGAGCAACCCCCACCCAGCGAGCCATCTGTTCCTCATACCAATTTAAAAAATGAAGGTTGCAGATGGGGGTGTGGGGGCTTCGTCCCCAGCCAGGGGTTCCACCCCTGCACCCCGTCCCCAATCTGTCCTGTTCGCTATTTAAATTAGGTATCATTGAGCTTGCCGAGTTCGGGAAGTTCCACCAAACAGAGGGCGGTTGTGACCTGAGCGATGCCCTTGACTGACTGCAAAATCTTGGCTTTGCGCTGCCAGTCGGTTGGCTGTTGCCCCAGGGTTTGAATTTGCTCATTCAATGCTTTGAGTCGTTGTTGGAGTTGTTCGAGGTGCTCTTCAATGTCAGCTCGAACCGTTGGAGAGGCTTGAGTCAGCCGATTCTTCTCGGCTACTTGAATTGCCACCAGTTGCTGACGACGGTGCATCCGATCACTCAGCCTGTCTTTACTCACATCAATGCCAACCCATGTTTTTTCGAGTGTCATTGTTAACCCATCATTGTTAACCCATCATTGTTAACCTATCATTCTCCCTGCTTCCCTATCTGCACTTCTGGTTTTGCCTTCTGCCCCTTCATTTCTGATCACAAACTACTTTGCCAAAAAACTACTTTGCCAAACCGATCTCCCTGAGCCGCTGCTGCAGATATTCTCCGGCAGTAATAGGGGGGAAGGGGGGGGTTGCAGTTTTGGCGACACAGGTGGGTAAGGGAGTCAAATCGACCTCAGCCCGGGGATGGACGAAGAAAGGCATGGAAAACCTTTGCTCTCTGTCATTTGTTGGATTGCTGACCCGATGGGTTGTACTTTTTAGTAGGCCGTTAGTGAGTTGCTGGAGCATGTCGCCGCTGTCTACGATGATCTGTCCGGGCAATGCCCGAATAGATCGCCAGATCCCATCCCGTTGAAGCAGTTCCAAGCCCTCCGCCGTAGCTTCGCAGAGGAGGGTAATCAGGTTAATATCTTCGTGCGGAGCCGATCTGAGGCTGGCAGGATGGATGTCTGGGGCGATCGCTGGATAGTGGATAATGCGAAGAATTGTGTCGCCATTTTGAACCATCTCACTCAGCAAATTTTCTGCCTCCCCCAGGTAAAGCGCACAGGCTTGCAGCAACGTGATCGCGCAGGCTTCCAATTGGGCGTAGAGTTGGAGCACCACAGGATGGAATTGGGGAACTTCCAGGGGGGAAAGGTTTCCCAGGTAGCGACTGGCGAGGGGGTAGTCAGGCGGCAATTCCCTACCCACATGCCAAAACTCCTTCAGGTCAGGGAAGGGATAGTCTTTGGCATGTTCCCGTCCAAACCGGGTAAAGCCGCGCTGCCCGTTTAACGCGGGATCTTCGTAGCGGCGTTTGATTTCTTCAGGAAATTCGAAAAAAGTCTGGGCAAGCTGATAGGCAGTCTGAATCAGTGCTTGATCCACCCCATGATTTACAACCGCAAAAAAGCCGATGTCTTCCAGGGCACTGCCGAGCTGAAAGACAAAAGTCTGGCGATTCTTCCCGCCAATTTTAAACTCTTGTAAATCCAGGACAGGAATCGTTTGTGCAAGGGTCATTACGAACGGTAGGGTATAGGGTGTAGGAAAAGGGGAGGCTCAACTTGACATCTATTATTACCTGGTTTGTTTTGATTTATGCTTTGCTGGTGGCGCTGGGTGGCGTCATGGGCTATGCCAAAGTCCAAAGCAATGCATCGCTAATATCGGGTCTGGTGAGTGGAGTGGTACTGGCGATCGCCTGGTACACCAGTCTGCAAAATCCTTTGGTAGGGTTGGCGATCGCCACCGTTGTCGCTTTGCTGTTGCTTGGCGTTTTTGCCCTGCGCTTTCGTAGCACGGCCAAATTTATGCCCGCAGGTTTGATGGCAATTCTGAGTTTGGGCGCAACCGTTGCGTTTGCGATCGGTTGGGTATCCGCCAGCGGCAGCTAGTCCATTCCCCCTGGCGACGGCTCAATCTTCCAACGGCAGAGCAACCTACCCTCTCTACCTCTACCCTCTATTTTCAGCCGTGGCCAACTGAAGAACTTGATTTAATTTGCCACTCCGAAAGCCTTCCAGGTCCAGCGTGACGTAGAGAAAGCCAAAAGACTGAAACGCACTCACCAGCGTCGGCAAATCGGTTGTCAGGACAAATTCCTTAATTTGTTCGGGGGGCAGCTCGATCCGGGCAGTATCTCCCTCTGAGCGAACCCGGAAGGTCTTCAAGCCCATCTGCCGCAGGGAAGCTTCGGCTCTGCTAACCCGCTGAAGTTTGGCGATCGTGATTTCTTCACCGTAGGGAAAGCGAGAACTCAAACAGGGTTGGGCAGGTTTATCCCAGCAGGAGAGTCCCAGATATCTGGCAATTTCTCGAACTTCGGCTTTAGTGATGCCAACTTCTGCCAGGGGCGATCGGGCTCCCCGCTCCTTCGCCGCCTGAATTCCCGGTCGATAATCCGACAGGTCATCGGCATTAACACCGTCTACCACGTAGGGATAACCCCATTCCAGCGCCAATGGTTTAAGGGTGTCGTGCAGTTCGCTCTTACAGAAATAGCAGCGGTTGACCGGATTAGCCGTGTAGTTGGGATTGTTCATTTCATGGGTTTGCACAATTTCGTGGGGAATCCCAATTTCCGCTGCCTGGACGGATGCCTCTTCCAGATCCTCCGGCATCAGGGAAGGAGAAACAGCGGTCACTGCCAACGCCCGATCGCCCAACACCTCATAGGCAACTTTAGCAACCAGAGTACTATCAATTCCCCCAGAATAGGCAACCAGTGCCCGCTCCATTTCGGCAAACAGGGCCTTCAGTGGTTCAAGTTTATCGATCACTATTGCCAATCGTAAAAATCCTAGTCCATTATACCAATTTAAAGAATAGGGGTTGCAGCGACAGGTCTGGAGGCAACGCTCCCAGCCAGGGGGGCTACCCCCTCCCCCCCAGCCATCCTTTTTCATTGAATTTTTCATTGAATTGCAGTCAGCTATTTACGGCCCTAATGCACTGTCCGCAATGTTTTGAGAAAGGTCTGCGCCTCTGGATGGGACGATCGCAGGAAAGCATCCTGATTCCCCAGA
The DNA here is from genome assembly GCA_049581985.1 of Kovacikia sp. Classification (GTDB taxonomy): domain Bacteria; phylum Cyanobacteriota; class Cyanobacteriia; order Leptolyngbyales; family Leptolyngbyaceae; genus Kovacikia. The sequence goes on along the minus strand of JBAUTA010000384.1, from coordinate 1,525 downwards.
AATACCATCTCGCCATCTTGCATTAAACCGATGCGGGAGGATAACAGGAAGGCTTCTTGAATATCATGGGTGACAAATACAACGGTTTTGCCTAACTCCTGCTGCAGTCGCCTAAACTCCTGTTGCAATTCCAGGCGGGTGATCGGGTCGAGGGCACCAAAGGGTTCATCCATGAGTAGGATGGGCGGATCGGCTGCCAGTGCCCGTGCAACGCCAACCCGCTGCCGTTGTCCACCAGAAAGTTGGTTGGGATAGCGATCGGCAAACTGGGTGGGGTCTAAGCCTACCAAATTCAACAGTTCGTGGGCCCGAGACCTGATCTGGAGGGGCTTCCAGCCCTGGAGGGTAGGAACCAACCCGACATTGCGCTCGATCGTGAAATGGGGGAATAACCCCGTTTCCTGAATCACGTAGCCAATCTGCCGTCGTAGCTGAATCGGATCCCATGCCGTGGTGGCTTTGCCCTGGACCCGCACCTCTCCGGTCGTGGGGGCAATCAGATGATTAATGAGTTTCATCGTTGTGGTTTTACCGGAGCCACTACGCCCTAGCAAGACCAGGAATTCTCCCATGGGGATGGTGAAGTTCAGCCCAGCGAGCAGAGTTCTTTCTCTGACGGCAAATCCCGTGTTGTTGAACTCTACAGCGATCGCAGGATGACTTGCCGATTGATTCACTCCATCTCGATGATCCATAAACGACTCCAGCAAGTTTGAACGTAGGCTGAGTACCCCTATCCCCAAATTATCAGGAGAGTGCGAGGATGATAAATGTCTATAAATGTCTATTGTCTCGTTATTCCACTCTTGTTTTAATCGATATATAGCCCTACGCAAGCGCATTAGGACATTGGAATTAAAGGGTGTGTGGGGACGAAGCCCCCAGTCAGGGGTTCTACCCCTGCACCCCGTCCTAACCTATAGGAGTAGTGCTATAGCCTGGCAATGTTTGGACTGACAGTCGTGATCAGGCTTCGACGCCGCTCAGCACTCGGTTAGGCGTGGGTTAAGCATAACTGACGTCTTTTGCCAGCCCTAGCGGTTCTCCCCAGACGCAGAGTCCATGGGTGGATGGGCTACATCCGTTTATGAGTCACCGCAGGGCGCTAAGAAACAACTTCATAGTTTGACCGAACAATACGGAACAATAGGATATTGGTCGCGTCAGTGTAATGCACCACCCCTGGGTTATTTTTTTTACAAGTCCTTAGAGCCTATCCGAGAACCTCCGATCTATGAGAAGCTGAGTAGGAGGAACTTTCGGAGATTGAGAGTGCATGAACTTCACAGAAATTGACCCCCGGTTCTTGTGTCCAGATGAAGTTTGGGAATGCGTCAAAAGTGCAATTCCGCCAGAACCTCCTAAACCCAGAGGAGGACGACCTCGTATGGCAGATCGGGATGCTTTGAATGCGATTTTTTATGTCCTGCGAACCGGTATTCAATGGAAGGCATTGCCTCGAAGTTTAGGAGCATCGAGTACGGTACATGATCGCTTTCAGTTATGGGTTAAGCAAGGAGTATTT
>JBAUTA010000383.1:0-3020 GCA_049581985.1 Kovacikia sp. | reverse complement strand
GTTGTCTCCCTGGTAGGCAGTCGAGAAGTCTACGGGCTGAATAACAAAATTAACGGTTCATTGGACGGCAAACCCAGGAAAGAGAAAGGGAAAAAAAAGAAGGATAAGAGTTAGAGAACTGTTGATTCCTGCTCTGGAGAGGAAAAACTATGGTGCTATTGGAAACAGAAGCCGATCGCTTCCTGAAGTTATACAAGTCGCTGTTTATGGATAGTAATCAGTGATTAAAGCCCTTTCCGAAAAGCAAATCAATTGTCGTTCTGGATAAAAGACCCTTAGGCGATAGGCTTTGGCGATAGGCTTTGGCGATGGGGAAGTAGGTCGGCCTAATTGATGGTAAGCAGGTTAATGGTAAGCAGGGGTTTGGGGGCTGCGCCCCCAGGCAGAGGGGTTCACCTCCCCCACTCTCCCTGGCAGCTTTAGTTTAATGACGCCCAGCCACTTATCAGCTGCGGGAAAAGCGTGATCAAGATCCTATGCTGTTGAATCACGGTATTCGAACGGTATTAGTGACATCTAACTCTGAGGAAATTCCAACTGTTGAGGCTCATCTACATCTTTCAAATAAAGGGGAAATAATATGGGTTACCGGATGAATCGCCGCGCCTACGCGGAAACCTTTGGACCAACGGTGGGCGATCGCGTCCGTCTTGCTGACACTGACCTGATTATCGAAGTGGAGCAGGACTACACCACCTATGGCGATGAGGTGAAATTCGGCGGCGGTAAGGTCATTCGGGAAGGGATGGGACAGTCCCCGATTACGAATGAAGATGGTGCAGTGGATGCGGTCATTACCAATGCCCTGATCCTCGACTGGTGGGGGATTGTCAAAGCCGATATTGGGATCAAAGACGGCAAAATTGCGGCGATCGGCAAGGCGGGCAATCCCCATATTCAGGACAATGTGACGATCATCATCGGGCCGGGTACGGAAGCGATTGCCGGGGAAGGCATGATCCTGACCGCCGGTGGCATCGACACCCACATTCACTTTATTTGTCCCCAACAGATTGAAGTCGCGATCGCCGCAGGCATTACCACCATGATTGGAGGGGGCACCGGACCTGCCGCAGGCACCAACGCCACCACCTGCACCCCCGGTCCCTGGAACATCTACCGTATGTTGCAAGCTGCGGAAGCGTTTCCAATGAACCTGGGTTTTCTCGGCAAAGGCAACAGCAGCCAACCCGATGCCCTGGAAGAACAGGTGGAAGCGGGTGTCATGGGCTTAAAGCTCCACGAAGACTGGGGCACTACTCCAGCGGCGATCGACACCTGCCTGAGCGTTGCTGATGAGTACGATGTCCAGGTCGCCATCCATACCGACACGCTCAACGAAGCCGGATTTGTGGAAGATACGATCGCTGCCTTCAAGCATCGCGTTATCCACACCTACCACACCGAAGGCGCAGGTGGTGGACACGCCCCCGACATCATCAAAGTTTGTGGTGAGGCAAACGTACTTCCTTCTTCCACCAATCCAACTCGTCCCTACACGGTCAACACCCTGGACGAACACCTGGATATGCTAATGGTCTGCCATCATCTGGATGCGGGCATTCCCGAAGATGTCGCCTTTGCCGAATCGCGCATTCGCCGGGAAACGATCGCTGCCGAAGATATCCTCCATGATCTGGGCGCATTCAGTATGTTGTCCTCCGATTCCCAGGCAATGGGACGAATTGGCGAAGTTATTATCCGTACCTGGCAAACCGGACACAAGATGAAAGTGCAGCGGGGAGCGCTATCAGAAGACTCTTCCCACAACGATAACTTCCGCGCCAAGCGCTATATCGCCAAGTACACCATCAATCCCGCCATTACCCACGGTATTTCGGACTACGTTGGTTCCGTGGAAGTGGGTAAACTGGCAGATCTGTGCCTGTGGCGACCCGCCATGTTTGGTGTGAAGCCCGAAATTGTCATGAAGGGGGGTATGATCGCCTGGGCCCAGATGGGCGATGCCAACGCCAGCATCCCCACACCGCAGCCCATCCACATGCGTCCCATGTTCGCCAGCTTTGGCGGTGCGATCGCCCATACCAGCCTTACTTTTGTCTCTAAGTCCGCCCTCAAAAAAGGTATTCCCGACAAGTTACAGTTGCAGAAAAAGGCGGTTGCCGTCTCTAAAATCCGCCAGCTTACTAAAAAGGATATGAAGCTGAATGATGCTACTCCCCACATGGAAGTAGACCCCGAAACCTACGAAGTCCGTGCCGACGGACAACTACTTACCTGCGAACCCGCAACCGTCCTGCCAATGGCACAACGCTATTTCCTTTTTTAGTTGCAGACTGCATTTATTGCTGATGCCCTGGATTGTCAATAAATACGCTTGCTACCACACCCCGATTGGGATAGCAATCCTGTTTGGCTTGTGAGCAAGAATTCCCCTGGAATCCTTAACTGGCGTGAAGCTGCAATAGTAGCTCTCAACCGCCGCTGACGGGAGGAATCAGCACAACTTCATCGCCAGTCTGGAGAGGCGTATCTGGTTCTACAAACTGGAGATTAATGCCAAAACGCGTCAGGTCACGCCATTGGGCGAGTTGGGGATAATCAGCGATGAGGCGATCGCACACCGCTACGACGGAGGTTCCGGCGGGTAACTCCAACTGCATCTCTGGAATCCCACAAGCTTCCTGATAGGCGGCAAATAGCTTGACCGTGATGGTAATTTGAGACTCTGCCATGAACTTAATTTCAAGAATAGAAGAAAGCGATATAGCCTTTTTAGAGGTGTGAGGGACAGGGAAGGTGCGAATTACACTCCCTGTCCCTCACAGTTCTGTACTTCACCCCAGTACAAACCGCTATAGAGAGTGTAGATGGGGGAATGGAGGCCCTTTGTCCCTGGCCAGAAATTCCATCGTTTGATTGAGAAGTGAGGCAATCGCCCAGGCGAACCGCGATCGCCAAAGCCCTCTGCACCCCTCCCTATTGCCTGGTCAATCAATGGTTCCATTACCAGATTAGCGGAGAAGGGGGTTGGTGAGTACAGTCGAACTGTACTCACC
>JBAUTA010000382.1:0-2700 GCA_049581985.1 Kovacikia sp. | reverse complement strand
CTGGTGACCGACCTCCCCCATATGCGGCGCTCAGTTCTTTCCTTTGATAGCTTTGGGTTTACAGTCCTCCCCTATCCCAGTCCATTACCTGCACAGATGAGCTTTCAAGACCAGCTCACCGTCATTGTTCGAGAATATTTAGGACTCGCAAAATACTCATTTACAGGTCGTTTTAGACAGCGCTCCAGTGCTGAACTGAATTATCCCTCCATGGAGGTGTTAGGAAAACTGTCTAGCTGGAATTGCCGACTTCAAGGGGCTTAACTATCAACTCAGCCACTTTCTGAAAACTTCTTTAATCGCTCAAATCTTCTGATTCAATTAAATTCCAAAAAATTTCTTTAATTCCTTAAATTTCACGTAGACTTTAACAGAAGAATAGATAGAGTGCTGCCTATTCCATCGCTTGAGGATAACCTGGCATCCACTATGAATCCATCAAATCTTTCTGATCACTACCGCATAGAAAAAGAACTAGGCCATAACCGAGCTGGAGGTCGAGTTACCTATCTTGCGACAGATATTAGAACTCAGCAGCAGGTCGTAATCAAACAGTTCCAGTTTGCCCAATCCGGTTCAAGCTGGTCTGAGTATGATGCCTATCATCGCGAAATCCAACTGCTTAAAGATCTAAACCATCCCGGAATTCCTCGCTACTTGGATGCCCTCCAGACTGCTGACGGATTTTGTATGGTGCAAGAGTACAAAAAGGCAGAGTCCCTGACAGCAGGTCGCAGTTTTAACCCGGATAATATCAAGTCGATCGCGATCGCATGCCTGGAGATTTTGGTCTACCTGCAAAACCGGATTCCTCCCGTCATTCATCGGGATATCAAACCCGAGAATATCCTGGTCAACGAACAGGGAAATGTCTATTTAGTAGACTTTGGCTTTGCCCGCGTTGGCGAAGGAGAGGTCGGCGTCAGTAGTGTCGTCAAAGGGACCCTAGGGTTCATGCCCCCAGAACAATTATTCAACCGTCAGTTGACCGAGGCATCCGACCTCTATGGTTTGGGCATGACCCTGATTTGCCTCCTGACGGGAACGAAATCTGATCGAATCGGAGATCTGGTGGATATCAGCTATCGAGTCAGCTTTAAGCATCTTGTCCCCAAACTGAATATGCATTGGGTAAACTGGCTAGAGAAGATGGTAGAACCTCGCTTAAAGGACCGTTACCCTAATGCAGTGGCTGCCTTAGACGCTGTTCCAGCCTCGCCCCTGCGGCCACCAGAAGCACAATTTAACCGATCAAGCCTGGTATTTTCAGCCAGCCACCAGAACGAACTGTTAACCCAATCCGTTGTCATTACCAACCCGATTCCAGAAACAACACTGGAAGGGGAATGGGAAGTTGCTCCCCATCCCCACGATCCAGAGGCTAAATTGTACCGCTGGATCACCGTCAATCCCGTCACCTTCACTGGCAATCAGATAGAATTCCAGATCACGGTAGACACGCGCAAACTGATGGTAGGCAAAACCTACACTCGCAAACTGTTACTGCATGCAAATACCCTGGCGAGAACCTACCCATTAAACCTCCAGATTCAAACAGCACCCAGCCCAATCCGGTCCCATCTCCTTCCCTATGGTCTTTTGTCACTCTCGTGTCTATTTTTTGCCGCAACCAGTTACTTAGGTGCCTGGATGGTCATGGTCCTCGGAACAGTCACAGCGTCCGCAGATACCTCAGGGTTTGGGGCAATGCTAGGAGCGGCGATCGGACTAGAACTTTCTGCCTGGCTCATGCGTTCATCGGGCTGGCGCATTGGCTCCGCTACCAGCACCTTCGCAGCCATCCTCGTAGGGATTACAGTCCTGCTAAGAGTCCTGATGGGGACAATCCTAAACGCGGGTTCTGGAATCGTTATTGGCGCAGGTGCAGGTGCCATTGGAGGAGCCATTGCCGGAATCATGATGGGAACCGTAGTCGAGAAAATGATTACCCAGGGAATCCCAAAAAGACTGACGATAGCCATCTCACTCCTGACAGCAGTTCTGGGAACAAGCCTCGGATTAGCCTTAATCAACTTAACAGTTGGCGCTGTGAGCATCCCCATCCTCACCCTCCTCACCGTTAGCGGCCTCACCTCTGTTGCCCTGATTACCCACCTTTCCCTGCAGCGGGTAAATGCCCTCTATCTTCACCGTCGAGCTGAACGACACTTGATCAAACCCTGAGCAGCATTCAAATTCCTCATGAAAATTCTGTGAAAACGGGATAAACCCAGGGTGGCAAATCAGAAACCTCCCAAAAGCTTATGTTATTAATCTTATAGGCTTATACGGCTGCTTCTGACATTTATCTATCACCTTCTTCGGAGTAGCTATAGCTGTCGCCAGTTTGATTAGGACAGAGGATTCAGGGGGGAGTGGGGGCGTTGCCCCCAACCAGGGGTGGAATCCCTGCACCCCGTCCTAACCAGTATGGCTACGGCCATAAATCACCTTTAGGCATCAAACCTTTACCTGGCTTTCTATCGGCTCTGCCGGAAAACCTGAAGTCCTCCCAGGACGCTTCTCAAACACAAGTAGGCAACCCAATACCCTAATACTCGCTAAAAACCATTGGTACACGCAAATCCAGGAGAGCTACGGATTGACATTCTCCCCGCGCTTGAAAGCGGGGGATTCCTAAGACTCACGACTTAGGTTTCTGCTTCATAGCACCCGCCTTCCGAGATTTACTCTCTTCAG
>JBAUTA010000381.1:0-3114 GCA_049581985.1 Kovacikia sp. | reverse complement strand
CTCTGAGCTGGAGTTGTGCCACCGCGAAATCGTATAGCTCTTGTCGCTCTGCCAGAGCGACAAGAGCTAATTCCAGAACATCGTGGGTTAACCACTGGAGCAGGGTTTTAACATCTCGAGCCAGAGCGATTGCTGTAGACTCTCTCTGACGGGCTTGAGTCAATTTTTTAGAAACTCGATGGCCCTGCGCCTTCTGTTTGGCCACTACCATCTCCTGTTCCAGGTCTTGTCGTCGGGTGGTTGCCCCCATGGCCTGACGATTGAGACTGTTGGCGACGGTTTCAAATTGCTGCTGGATATGGAAAACATCCCCGTGGCAGGGCGTCTCAGGCAGGACTGCCTTCTGCCCGGCCCTCAGTGCCGTACCCCCATCCGCGATGGTGTAGTCCGGGTTGAAGCCTTGCTCCAGCGCATCCAGCAGATGCCAGCCCCAGTTCTCTTCATCGCGGTGCTCCACTTGTTCCAACAAATAACAGTAGGTTGAGGCGGCATCGACCCCAGCCAACACAGGTTGAGACCCCTGAAAGATTTCGTCATGCAGTCCAACCTTAATCCTAGACAGGTCCTGAGCTTGATTGATCTTGGCAGCGGATACAGCAGCGGATACAGCAGCGGATTGCAGACGATTATGGATCGTCCCGATGCTGATGGGCAGATCGAACAAATCGCGAAACAGTTCGACCACTCCTCGATAGGAACTGTGGCAGAACAAGACCAGCCCTAGAATCAGTTGGAACAGCCAGGTTTTGGTAATTGGCAAATAGAACAGAACTTCCTGATCCTCTGGAGAGGGAGCAAAGGATTCATCGAGGGCATGTTGGGCTTTGTGCCCCTGTTGATAGACGAATTTCCGGCTCACCTGGTATTTGGCGGAGAGGTGGCGGACAGGCTCAGACTTGGAGAGCGCCTGGATGGCGATAACTTTTCGGATATCAGGGGGTAAACTGGCTGCGACTGAGAGGTTTGGACTCATGCTTTGGGTTCAACTCTGCGCTATGACGACAGGGTTCAGGCTAACCTGATCGCTCCAAAAGTGTTACCCGTGTTTGAACCAGGCCCTTTATTTTGGTTTACCCACTTACAGTCCCCCTCCCCAACTTCTTGTCGCCTCTGCCGCAGTCCCTAATAAATCGAGCTGAACCGACAAACACCGCTAGCCTGACGACGCCGTACTCGGCGGTGTTCGCGGCTCCAGCATTGTTATTTCGCTCGTTTATAGGATTCCCAAGTGTTAACGTTTTGTCGCGTCTCACGCTATTTGTCCTCCGAGCCTCAAAGGCAAAGGGGGGAAAGACTTTGAGAAAGAATGGCTCTTTAGAATTTTCATTAGAGGTGTTCTTGAATTTGAACGGTTCTGAGCGTTTTCTTTGAGTAGAACGCTTGCTCAGGCAGCATTTCTATGATTTGCGGACAAATAGCACGGTATTTTAAAGAGGGCAATCATGGTCTTCAGGGTTTAGGGAGTGGCAAAAGCTTCAGACATTGGCGGTAAGCGCTTATTGGGTTTAGCCCCCGATGCTTGGGCGCGATGGGTCACGCAACAAGCCGATGTTACCACTCTAGAAATCCTGGGGTCTGAATTTCAGTGGGTCAGTCGTGAGAATGATGTGCTCATGAAAGTGCAGAGCCCGATTCATGGTGAGTTCCTGATTCTCAATGAGTTACAGTTGCGCTACACCGACAAAATGCCGCTCAGGATGAGCGCCTATGCCGCCCTGGCACGGGAAAGATATGGGTTGGCTGTCTATCCGGTGCTGGTGAATATTTTGCCGCCTTCGTCCAGGGTGGTGGTCAGTGAACGCTTTGAGTCGGATTTCCTAGGGCTACAATCACGGCAAGACTTCCATGTCATAAATCTCTGGGAGATGGATGCTGAGACGGTATTTGAGCGGTCATTGGATACGTTGTTACCGTTTGTGCCGATTCTCAAAAATGGAGGGAATCAGCAGACGGTGAGACGGGCTTTGGTTCAACTGCAACAGAATGAGGAGTTGGTTGAGTTAGAATCGTTGCTAGGGTTCTTTGCCAGTTTTGTACTGGATACGGAACTGGTGCGGCAAATCATGAGGTGGGATATGACAGTACTACGAGAGTCCCCGTGGTATCAAGAGATTCGTCAAGAATCTCTTCAAGAAGGTCGTGAAGAAGGCCGTCAAGAAGAAGGACAATCGCTCATCCTGCGTCAACTCACGCGATGTATTGGCGAAGTGTCCCCAGAAATGCGATTACAGGTTCAAGCGTTGTCTCTCCCTCAGCTTGAGGCTTTGGGTGAGGCGCTGTTGGACTTCTCGGAACCCGCCGATTTGGAAGAGTGGCTGCGTTCACATAGTGTCGCTTAAGACGGTATTTGATAGCTCCAGAGGCAATTCAAAGAGAAGTTTTCAATGTAAAGGTGGGCCTTTTTGCTGTGGCTCACACTTCAACGGTATAGCTCAGGCTTATTTCATCTCCAGGCAAACCTCGGAAACCCCAGTTGTGTTTTGGGGTCTCAAAAATAGTAATTTCTAAATCCTTAGGCGTAATGCCCAACGACTGTTCCACTCGCTGGAAAAGCAACCGAATTAGGTTCTTTTTTGTTTCTACAGAACGTCCCTCAAACATACTGATTTCGAGAATCGTATACCGTTCACTGCGGTCGGGCGGATAGTAAAAATCGGATTTATCCAGCAAAAAGAAGCGGTGAGCCCTCTTATCAGGCGGGTAGTGCAAAGCTTCTACTACGCAGGCGTGGATGACCTTAGATAGCTCAGCTTTAATGGGATTGAGGTGTTCTTTGAGACCGAAGATTTTGATTTGAGACATGGACGGTATAACCCAGCTAGGAGTTTGTCGATCTTAAGGTAAGCTGCTGCAAACCATTCTAGAAGTGTATTATTGAGCCTGTAATGGGAGAAGCCCCATCAGCAAGATATTTATCGAAATTAACAGGGATTCAAGGGCGACAACCATATCGCGCTGCTCTGGCGGAATGCTGTCGCGTCCCACGCTATTTGTCCTCGATCCCACGCTATTTGACCGCATTGTTAGGGCTTAGAACTCAAGCAGGAAGGGAGTTTGAGGGGTGTAGTACGCTATTTTTTGTAGATCTCGGGATAATTGACCGCAGATTTTAGG
>JBAUTA010000380.1:0-6010 GCA_049581985.1 Kovacikia sp. | reverse complement strand
GTCCAGGACCGGGCTTTTTTCTTATCTCCAAGGATTGTTGTTGGAAAGTAACGATACCCCTTAATCAGGACTCGCTGCTGATTCAATCGTAACTATAGCGATCCTATTTGGATTGTGAGCCAGGATTTCAGTGGAATCCTGGCTCACAAAGCCTCTCAAACTCACAACTGATTTAGGACTGCTCTATTCCATGTTCGTATTGTCAGGATATTCTTGAAGTCAGAGGAGGCACAATAGAAACCATGAGCGCTAAAAATTTTCAAGAACGTGAGGTGTGGGAGCAGCTAGAGAAAGGGCGCAAAGAAAAAGCGGCTCAGGGGGGATATGCAGGCTATGGTTCGCCTGCTTTTGGGCAACGATCGCTGGATGGCGAACTGATCGAAGACCCCACCGAGCAGCAGATTATTGATTTGATTCGGCGACATCACAAGTCAGGTAAATCGCTTCAGCAGGTAGCAGATTGGCTAAATCGGCAGGGCTACACCACTAAGCGGGGGCAGCGATGGCAGCGCATTTCTGTCAAGCGCGTCCTCGATCGCCTTTATGGACGTACCTCCAGAATTTCAGGGCTAGACCCACAGTTTCAGACAGATTTAACTGAAACCACTCCAGAAGCCTGGAAAACTTAAGCTTTTATCCCTGTTTGGTGGTAGACGAGGCAGAAATTCCATCGTGAAGATTCGTATTTTTATTTTAATATCTGTTGAGTTAAGTCAATTTTTATGACAGTGGGTTTTGACGATTCGGTAGGGACTCCTCCCCTTGCTGAGGCGATCGATCGCTATCCTTTAACCGTGTCTCCCCAGACCTGCCTGTTCGATGTGGTGGGCTTGATGAATAAAACTGCACGGGCCTACCGCGCTGATCCCCTTCACGGGGCACGAGCCAGTTGCGTGTTAGTTATGCAGGATGAGGCCTTACAGGGAATTTTTACTGAACGCGATTTGGTGCAGTTGACGGCTCTTGGGATTGATCTCCAAACCACAAAAATTTGCGAGGTGATGCATCATCCTGTCCTGACGATGTCTGAGCAAGCATTACACGATATCTTCGCGGCCTTGTTTCTATTTCGTCGCCATCGCATTCGCCATCTGGCGATCGTGAATGAGCAGCAGCAGCTGATTGGAGTCGTCTCGATCGAAAGCATTCGCCACATTCTGCGCCCCACCAACCTGCTCAAAATTCGACGGGTTGCTGAAGTCATGACCAGGCAGGTAATTGTGGCATTCCCCACCACACCCGTTGTGGAATTAACTGAATTGATGGCAACGCATCAAATTAGCTGTGTTGTCATTGTTAAACCATCCAGTCAGACAGATTTGGGTCAACGCCCGATTGGCATTGTCACCGAACGGGATATCGTGCATTTTCAAGCCCTTGGATTGGATGTTCGCAAGACACTAGCTCAGGCAGTGATGGATACGCCGCTTTTTATATTAAGTCCGACGGACTCCCTGTGGACGGCTCATCAGGTTATGGAACAGCGTCAGGTGCGGCGGTTAGTGGTGTCTTGGAACTGGGGGCAAAGCCTGGGCATTGTCACACAGACCAGTATCCTGCGAGTGTTTGATCCGATCGAGATGCATGGCGTGATTGAAACCCTGCAGCGAACCCTGCAGCAATTGGGGCTAAACATCGAGCAAGTACTTGAAACCGCAATTGATCACGATGCTCACCTGCCTGCTGCATCCTGTTCTATTCCCAAAAGCAAAACTCCCAACCTCAAAATCGGGCTAAATGGGTTACAGGCTCAGATCGCCTATCTTGTGAAGCATCCTGAGCTTTCTTTGGAGATGCGTCACACTGTGTTGACGGCTGTCCTGACAGATCTCCAGCAACTGCAATCTTTGCTGTGATTCACATAGCCGGGGACAATCCAATATCCAACCTGCCATTTTCTCTTCATCCTGCCCTTTTCGGCACGATTCATAAAGGATCGAGTAGAACTGCTATGCAGCCACGACCCGCCCGACCCGATTGCATTAGTAAATGTAAATTGCCCCGGTTTCATTGATGTTGAGAGCATGGTTTCCGCCTGAACTAGAGGGGAACACTTCAACGATCGCTGTATTATTCTGCTCATTAACTGACACGCGATATCGAATAGCGATGCGATCGCGGTTGGGGTTGATGTTGAGGTAAGCAGGTAAGGGGAAATTGCTGAGTTGGGCGGTTTGGCCGGGAAGTAGCCGTCTGGAATCCGTGTAAGTGACCACGATATAGTCAATCGGTTCAGGGGTTTTATTAACCAATTGAACCCGGATTGGACGCTTAGGATTTACCCTTCCTACAGGTTGAAAGTCTCCCCGTTGATAGGTTTCAGCAGAAGACGTATTTTTGGCTGGAACTGGAGCGGTGAAACCGCTCCCTGCAATCAGACTTGCGGCAACCACTACACCGCCTAATACTTTCCATTTCATGTGCGTTGTCCTTAGAAATCACCTGACTCATTATCCCGGAAAGCGCTATCTGAAGCGAGAGCCGCAAGCAGTAGACATGCTTAATGATTAGCAGGGGGAGAGGGGGTTCTTAGAAGTCTGGGAGCCCCCTCCAAACGAAATCCCGGCTTGCGTTTCGAGGCTGGGGCCGTAATCACGACCTGGCTTCCAGCCCAGATTTAACCCTTAGGTGCATTGGGCTTGACTGATTTCCCTGGATGCTCGTCCCATTGACCTTGATCCCAAACGCCCCCTCTACCCCAGGGTGCAAAATTTATGCTTTGCAACACTCGCCAAAAACGAAGGGCTGGTTATGCAAACCATGTGACTTTTGTCACATAGTGAAACCCCTGTTTGTCACCGAAACCCTGAGGAAATATCACGTTGATGGCATCCCTATTATCACCAGAATGCAAGCTAGAAGGACTGATAGTAGAAGCATTGAATTTTGTCTAACAAGATGGCTTCTATCCGTATGTCTCCTATCAGCTTTCTTCCCGGTGCAATTTCTGAATTGTTTGTTCAGACCAGCCTAACTGGAAAAATTACGCTGGCTGACCGTTACGGCATCATGGCGGTCCTGCTGAATGAGGCGATTACTGAAGATGAGATCCATTGCATTGATAGACTGCTCCATGCTCTTCGCAAGGGACGGGTACAGGTTGTAGAGGAACTTTCAAATGTTTTGTAAGCAGGGTGCAATAAGCGAGGTATGCAGATTGTTGAAATTGTGCAACAAGTGCTTAAAACGGGAGAACTGCCGATGAGTCTAGAACGACAGATGCAAAACTGTTTAGTGGGAAAGGAATTAAATAAAGCGGAGATGGAGGCGATCGACCAACTCATTGATGCCATCTGTAAGGGTAAAATTCGGTCAGTGCCAGATTCGAGGAAGGAGGAGATGGGAGAAGGGGGAGATGGGAGAAGGGGTTAGGGGATAGTTGAACCCCAAAATCCCTAATCTGCAATCAAAAATCTGCAATCAAAAATCTGCAATCAAAAATCAATACGGTGTGATGAAGCGATGAAACAATGTTCTCCCACAATTCTTTTAACAGCCACCCTATTTGTCTGGGGAGCCGCTTCCCTGGCTGCTAACCCGGATCAGGTGCAACAGTTAATTAATCTGCGAGATTGTCCGGGTTGTGACTTGACGGGGGCCAACCTCTACAGCTACGACCTCGTGGGAGCAAATTTGAAGGGGGCAAATCTGACCTCGGCTGCTTTGCAAGGGTCTATTCTGAACTCCGCCGATTTGACTGACGCGATCCTGGAGCAGGCAAATTTGGCCTTGGTAAAGTTTGAACGCGCCAATTTTCAGGGTGCAAAAATGTTTAAAGCCTATCTGTATGGGGCAGATCTGAGCGAAGCGGATTTGACCGGAGCAGATTTGCGAGAAGCCAATTTGGAGGGAGCAGATCTGAGAGGTGCAAATCTGAGTGGAGCGAATCTCCAAAAGGCAAATCTAGCAAAGGCAAAAGTGCGGGGAGCGATCATCACAGGGGCAAACCTGAGTGGAGCCAGAATGCCCGACGGCAGTGAATATAAGCAGCCCTCCCCTCCCCCCTCTTCCCAATCATTGCCCAAGTAGGGAATTTTGCCTGCTGGGATCGCCTGTCCTCCTCTCTGGCAACCCTCCAGGATGGCTGCTTGCTTTTTGTTTCCTGCCCTCTGTATCCTTCCTGCCTCAATCATCTTCCAGGTCTAGCAATTGTTGATCGATTGTCTGCACCCGCGATCGCACGACTTCTTCGGAAAGAATGCGCTTTCGCAGGGCATCGTTGAGGGCACTTTTTTCTGCTAGTAACAACCGCCGCCGAATCGCATCCAGCCTTGTATGGCCGCCGCTAACCGTCGTTGGGTGATCGGAGCGGCGATTATAAAAGTCGCGCAGGGAACGTTCTGCTGCTACGATTTTGACCTGATAAGTGGCGCGCATCTCTTCATAGACCGATTTGGGAAGAACTCCCGCTTTGAGCAAGCTATCCAGTTCCTCCTGGGCTGCTTTAGCCGTCATCAGTTGAGATTGGAGGGATTCGATCCACTGCTGCACTTCTGAGGTGTAGGTAATGTTGAGGCGGCGGACAATCCAGGGAAGGCTAATGCCCTGTCCCAGGAGGGAGATCAGCACGGCACCAAATACCAGGGCAATCAGTTCCTCCCGTCCGGGCAGAGTCGATGGCAAACTGAGCGCCAATGCCATGGACAGTGATCCTTTGATGTTGCCTAGAAATAGAACATGCTGCCAGCGCAGGGGGACGGGCCGATCAAACCAGCGAACCACTGCCAATAGGGGATAGACCGATAGAAACCGGCCCATCTGATAAGCAAAAACTCCTAACAGCACCGCAGGAAGAATCCTACCCAGAATTTGCGGATTAATTTCCAGCCCAATCAACAAAAAGATAAAGGTGTTGACGCCAAATCCAGCGTATTCCCAAAAGCTGAGGACAGTGATGCGACTGGACGCAGAAACCGTGCGAGAAACTTCCAGATTGCCCACAACTAATCCGGCAACCACTACGGCAACGACGCCCGAAACGCCAATTTCCTGGCTAACCTGAAACGCCCCCAGGGCGATCGCAACGGTCAACAAAATGCTGCTGAGGGAATCATCCGATCGGGCATACAGCCCGACCCCCAAATAGCCTGCTATCAGACCAATTAGCCCTCCCCCCAGAATCACTATCAGGAGTTCCTGGATCCCTTCCGCCACGGTAATAGAGCCAACTGCATTCACCTTCAAGATCAGGGTAAACAGGACCAGCGCCACCCCATCGTTGAACAGACTTTCCCCCTCGACGATCGTGCTTAGCCGCGAGGGCACGGGCAATTCCTTGAAGACAGCGATCACCGACACCGTATCCGTAATTGCCAGAATAACTCCGACCAGCAAGGCCGGAATCCAGCCCAGACCCAACCCAAACTTCAATACGGTTGCCGTCACGCCGGAGGCAACCATAACTCCCGGTCCTGCCAGCAGGGCGATCGGTTTAATTGTGCTTCGCAGACGGCTGATATCGGTGTTAATGGCTGCCTCAAACAGCAAAATTGGTAGAAAAAGATTAATAATTAATGAAGAATCCAGCCCAATACGACGGGGTAAAAATGCCGTAATGGCTAATCCTGCCACCACCAAACCGCTCACGTAAGGAACACGGAAACGGCGTGACAACAGGGCGACCCCCGTTGCCACCAGCAATAAAATAATCAGAATCCTAACCAGTTGAGCAAAATCCCCCTGGTTGCTGCCCGTTATTGCTAACCATGTCATAGGAATTTGACCTGCAACTTCATTGGGAGACTGCGCGAATGGATAAGCTATAGTACAGGACTAGTCTAAATTGCAGATAGACCTTTCCAGTCATTTCATGAATTTTGAGGATTAACCCGGTGAGCCCAGAAGCACTCGTCCAGCCCCCTCCTGTTGTGGTAGAGTCCTCGGTTGACTCGCCCAGTTCTTTTAATCCAATTTCAGACTTTGACCAATATGTGATGACCACCTATGCCCGCTATCCCATTGCCCTGGAGCGGGGATCGGGTTGTCATGTGTGGGATACGGAAGGCAAAGA
>JBAUTA010000379.1:0-14542 GCA_049581985.1 Kovacikia sp. | reverse complement strand
GGGGAAACCCCCTTTACCCCCTCCAAAACTTTCGTTTTGGTCTACTAGTGTTGCAAACCCTAAATTTTGCAACATGGGGGTTTGGGGTCCTCGCCCCCAAGAAGGGGTGGAACCCCTTCACCCCTTTCAAAACTTTCGTTTTGGTCTACTAGACGGGGTTACTGGAGCTTCGGATGTGATAAATTCTGACTCCTCCTATATTTGATGCTATCAAAGTTACCAGACATACTTAGAGAAAAACGGAAATCCAGATATGGAGCAGTCCCAAGCTCAGTTGTGAGTTTGAGCGGCTTTGTGAGAAAGGATTCCATGGGCATCCTTTCTCACAATCCAAATCGGATCGCTATAGCTGTCGCCAGTTTGATTAGGACAGGGGATGAAAGGGGGAGTGGGGCGTTGCCCTCAGCCAGGGGTTCCACCCCTGCACTCGCTCCTAACCAGTAGGGCTATGGCTATAAATTCTGATTACTTTAGGGTAGTATCGCAGCAGAAACGTCCACCGCTAATAGCAGCGATTTAGAATGATGCAAGACGAAATTCTTCGCAAGGAGCAGGCATTTCATGACCAATGGGCAGCCATCATTGATGTGGATGGCATTCGCGTTGCCGATTACTTTGAAGCCTGTACCGCGCCCGAAAATCGCTTCATTTTGAAGCAGCTTGGAGATGTGCGTGGCAAGGATCTGCTGGATCTGGGCTGTGGCGCAGGAGAAAACAGTGTTTACTTTGCCACTCAAGGAGCAAGATGCGTCGCTTCTGACTATTCACCAGGGATGGTGGATGTGGCGCTGAAACTGGCGGCCGCGAATGGGGTTGCAGTAGAGGGAAAGGTGGTGAATGCTATGAAAATTGACTTTCCCGACAACACGTTTGATATTGTGTATGCCTCTAACTTGTTGCATCACATTCCCAATCCCCGTCTTACTATTCAGGAGATGCATCGAGTGCTGAAGCCGGGCGGAAAAGCCTGTTTTTGGGACCCGCTGAAGCATAATCCCGTGATTAATGTCTATCGGCGGATTGCCACCAAGGTGCGAACGGAAGATGAGACGCCGTTGGATATTAATATTGTGGACTTCGTGCGATCGCGCTTCTCCCAAACCCACTACGACTCCTTCTGGCTAGCGACTTTATGGATTTTTCTACGCTTTTACTTAATTGAAAAGGTTGATCCCAATAAAGAACGCTATTGGAAAAAAATCATCCTCGAACATGCTCGTCTGGAAAAAGATTATTTGAGGTTGGAAGCGATCGATCGGACCTTAAAAAAATTACCGTTTGCAAAGCGTTTTGCCTGGAATATTGCCGTCGTTGCTACCAAGTAAAAGATACTAACACTCAAATAAACCCACGGGAAACAGGCGCAGCGTCAGCAATGGAACCTTTACGGTAAGCCGATCCAATTAGTCAGTCCATCAATACCAACTTCGTGAAGCGTAAATCTATCTCTCAACTAGGGCGATCGCTCTCCATGTACGCATTACTGGGAGCCATCGCGATCGTCATGCTGATTCCGCTAGTTTGGCTCGTCAGCACATCACTGAAGTCCCCAACTGAAAATATCTTCCAGTTTCCGCCGCAGCTCATCCCTAGCCAACCGACTTTCCAGAATTTTGTTCAGGTCTGGCAGACGAATCCCTTTGGACGATATCTGTTCAACAGTACGCTGGTGGCAGTGTTGACCGTTTGTCTGAACTTGCTGTTTTGTGCACTGGCAGCCTATCCCCTAGCGCGGCTTACCTTTCGTGGGCGGGAGGTGACTTTCATTGCGATCGTCTGCACAATCATGATCCCGTTTCAGATTGTGATGATTCCCCTGTATGTGCTGACGGTGCAACTGGGGTTGCGAAATACCTATCTGGGCATTATTTTTCCGGCGATCGCCTCTGCCTTTGGGATTTTTCTATTGCGACAGGCATTTCAGGGAGTCCCTAAGGAGCTGGAAGAAGCCGCCCGCATGGATGGGTGCTCGGAGTTGGGGATCTGGTGGTATGTCATGATTCCCTCTATCCGTCCCGCCCTGGTTACCCTGGCAATCTTTGTTTTCATCGGCTCCTGGAGCGACTTTCTCTGGCCCCTCATTGTCCTTGATCGGCCAGAGTATTACACCCTGCCGCTGGGCGTGGCCCAGCTCGCCGGACAGCTTAATTTAGATTGGCGCTTGGTTGCCGCTGGTTCGGTGATTTCGATCTCGCCGATCGTCCTGTTTTTTGTGGTGATGCAGCGCTATGTTGTCCCGACTGAAGCCGGGAGCGGCGTCAAAGGGTGAGCCAGCATCCTATCCAGTTGTGCGAGGGCCTGCCCGATCCCTGCCGCTGCTTTCTCGGAGTCCTTTGCTGCTGCGACCTCTGGTGATCACCCTAGAAATGTAACGGATTGCAACGTATAATGAGAGAATTGCAATTTTGAAGAAAACGTAAAGAACCACATGCGAGTTGCGATCGCTGGAGCAGGGTTGGCAGGGCTTTCCTGTGCCAAGTACCTTACGGATGCAGGGCATACACCTGTTGTTTTAGAGAGTCGGGATGTTCTGGGTGGTTTAGTCGCTGCCTGGCAGGATGAAGACGGAGATTGGTATGAAACCGGGCTCCATGCCTTCTTTGGAGCCTATCCCAACATGCTGCAATTGCTCAAGGAGCTGGGTATTGAGGATCGGCTCCAGTGGAAGCAGCACACGCTAATTTTTAATCAGCCAGACAAGCCAGGGGTCCTTTCCCGCTTCGATGTGCCTGATATTCCGGCTCCTTTCAATATCATTGTCTCTATTCTTCGTAACAATGACATGCTGACCTGGGAGCAGAAGATCCGGTTTGCGATCGGGCTGCTGCCTGCGATCGTTCGGGGTCAGAAATATGTCGAGGAAATGGACCAATATACCCTGCTGGAGTGGTTGAGACGCCAGGGTGTCGATGAAAAGGTGAACACCGACATTTTTGTGGCCGCATCAAAAGCCCTCACCTTCATTGACCCGGATCAGGTTTCCGCTACCATTCCGCTGACTGCCCTCAACCGCTTTCTGCAAGAGCGATATGGCTCGAAGATTGCCTTTCTGGACGGTTCGCCCACAGAGCGCCTGTGCCAGCCGATGGTGGACTACATTACCGCCCAAGGCGGCAACGTCCACTTGAGGAAGCCCTTAAAGGAAATTTTGCTGAATCAGGATGGCACGGTTAAAGGATTTCTGATTCGCGGGCTGGATGGGGCAGATGATGAAGTGATTACCGCCGATGCCTACGTCTCTGCGATGTCAGTCGATGTGATGAAGGTGCTTCTACCAGGTGCCTGGAAGTCGATCGAGTTTTTCCAAAAGCTGGATGGCTTAGAGGGGGTGCCCGTGATTAATTTGCATCTATGGTTCGATCGCAAATTGACAGAGATTGATCACCTGCTGTTCTCCCGATCGTCTCTCCTGAGCGTCTATGCCGATATGAGCAATACTTGCCGGGAGTATGCTGACCCGGATCGTTCCATGCTGGAGTTGGTGTTGGCCCCTGCAAAAGACTGGATTGACAAGTCTGACGAAACGATCATCGCTGCCACGATGGGAGAACTAGAAAAACTCTTCCCTCAGCATTTTTGTACCGAAAATCCCGCTATTCTGCGAAAATACAAAGTTGTCAAGACTCCGCGATCGGTCTACACCGCCCGTCCTGGGCGACAGGCCCATCGTCCCGATCAAATGACTCCGATTCCAAATTTCTTTCTTTCAGGGAGTTACACCATGCAACGCTATCTTGGCAGTATGGAGGGTGCCGTACTTTCTGGTAAGCTGACAGCGCAGGCAATTGTGAGCAGTCAGCTACCCCCTGGCTTCTCTAAACAAGTCAGCCCTAGCGACCAACTGCAAGCTGACCTCGCAGGCTCGAAGGTTTAAGACTTTTCCAGTCACCCTTTGGCTTTGAGGATAGTTTACAAGTCAGTGTTCTGACCTGCAAATTAGGCTGATGATGGTAATGGTATGGCTGAAGATACGGGAAAGAGTTTGTAAAGTGCCTTTTTAGATAAAGGTTAGGTTACACTCGATTTCCTTGCTCAGCCTGCAATGTTCGTTAAGCGTTCTCAAGGAAATGCTTCAATTGCCTGACTATTCTGGTGTGAGAACTCTGGCTTCCCTGGAGGATGCCTACGAACTCTGTCGTCAGATCACGGCTAAATTCTCCAAAACTTTCTACCTGGGTACGTTGCTGATGCCCGAAGCAAAGCGACGGGCGATCTGGGCGATTTATGTCTGGTGTCGTCGTACCGATGAACTGGTAGATGGTCCCCGTGCTGCTCTGACGACCCCTGAGATGCTGGATCAATGGGAAAAACAGCTAGAGTCGATTTTTGCTGGACATCCTCAAGAAGACGTAGATGTGGCGTTGGTGGATACCCTCGAACGGTTCACCATCGATATCCAACCCTTTCGGGATATGATTGCGGGCCAGCGCATGGATCTTTATCGATCGCGTTACGAAACCTTTGAGGAATTGAACCTGTATTGCTATCGGGTGGCAGGCACCGTTGGTCTCATGTCTACGGCTGTCATGGGAGTGGATTCCACTTGCCGCACCGCCCCCTGGGATCAAACCCAGGATCGGCTGCATTTACCGACAGAACAGGCGATCGCCCTGGGCATTGCTAACCAACTGACCAACATACTCCGTGACGTGGGCGAAGATGCCCGTCGGGGTCGGATTTACATTCCTCTAGAAGAACTGGCTCTCTTTAATTACACTGAAGCCGAATTGCTGGATGGCGTGGTGGATCAGCGCTGGTGTCAACTGATGCGGTTCCAGATCCAACGGGCTCGAAAATTTTATGCTGCGGCTGAGGAAGGGATCAGCTATCTCAGTCCAGATGCTCGCTTTCCTGTGTGGGCGGCCCTAATGCTCTATCGGGGCATTCTAGATGTGATAGAACGGAATCAGTACGACGTCTTTAATAAACGGGCATACGTTTCTGGGCCTCGCAAACTGGCATACCTGCCGATCGCCCGATTGAGAGCGGCGGTTTTGTAGACCATGGTTATGGTTAAAGATAGGTAGCCAATTGGAGAAAATATTCATTTAATGAAGAAAGCTATCCGACGATTGCTGGAGGCAGCCTCCAAGAAAGGCAATGACAACCCATGACCTTAGTGATTTCCCCAAGCCCTACAACGAGAGAAACGCCCCTATTGGGCAGGACTCTGACCGAGTTAACCGAATGGGTTGAACAGCAGGGCCAGCCTGCCTATCGGGGTAAGCAATTGCATGGGTGGCTTTATCAGAAAGGGGCGCGATCGCTTTCTGAAATCTCCGTCTTCCCTAAACAATGGCGGTCTGCCCTGGAATCCGTTGAAATTGGGCGATCGACCCTGCACCAGCGATCCCCCGCTCCAGATGGCACGGTTAAATTTCTCCTCCGCCTTTCCGACGGGCAAATTATTGAAACCGTCGGCATTCCCTCCTACGGAAGACAGGGGATTAGGGACGGGGAACCGGGGATCGGGGATTCCAAATCCCAAATTTCAAACTCTCCAAGCTCTCCCCCCCTCTCCCGTCTCACGGTCTGTGTCTCCTCCCAGGTGGGCTGTCCTATGGCATGTGACTTCTGCGCGACGGGTAAGGGAGGATTTGTGCGTAACCTGCAAATCCACGAAATTGTGGATCAGGTGTTGACCGTTCAGGAGGATTTTGGGCAACGGGTCAGCAACATTGTTTTCATGGGAATGGGTGAACCGCTGCTGAATTCGGAAAATGTGGTGGCGGCCCTCCGATGTCTGAATCAGGATGTTGGGATCGGACAGCGGTTAATGACCGTTTCCACAGTTGGCATTCCGGGGCATATTCGGCGATTGGCCCAGCATCAACTCCAGGCAACCCTGGCGGTGAGCCTGCACGCCTCCAACCAGGCATTACGAGAGCAATTGATTCCCAGTGCTCGCCACTATCCCTTAGACGCTCTGCTGGATGAATGTCGTGAGTATGTCCAGGTAACAGGTCGGCGTGTCACCTTTGAGTACGTTCTGTTGGCGGGCTTAAACGATTGCCCGGAACACGCGATCGAGCTTGCAACGCACCTGCGAGGCTTCCAGAGCCACGTCAACCTGATTCCCTACAATCCGATCAGTGAAGTAGACTATCAGCGACCCAGCCCCCAGCGGATCCAAACCTTTGTTGAGAGCTTAAAATCCCAGCATGTGGCCGTTAGTGTGCGCCGATCTCGCGGATTGGCTACGGATGCTGCCTGCGGTCAACTGCGCGCATCAGCCACAAAGTAATTAACTCTGCTGAGACGCTTATTCACACCTTTAAACTGTCCTTTAAGCTGCAATGGAGTGCGACCGCGCAACCCATTGCAGAAGGTGCTGACATACTACAGCTAATGGGAAGCGTAGATGCCAGGGGCATAGGCTTCGATTACCTTGCCTGTTTCAGAACAGGTAATCATCAGGTAGTCACAGGTAGAACATTGAGTCCGAATGAGCTGCTCTGAGACAAGATAATGCCGCTCTGCACACCTGCCGCAATTGGGGCAGCAAACTTCCATAACCAGATTTTTGCTAAACACATTTAAACTAACTGGATTTTTAATTGTGGGATTCATTGACGATCGCCTACCCTTTACATTTCTAAACTTCAAGCAACAAAAAGTATCAAAACTAACCAAATAGAGCTGAATTTCTGAGTCAAAGAATCAGCCGTTATTAAATACCATTATGTTGGTATTTATGCCCAGTGGCAATCAGACCGTAGGGGTAGACTATCTGATTTTCATGAAATCGGGTGAGGGATCAATAATTAGACTTATACTGATGAATTCTTTCTTCACACTGGTGCTATCATCCCTGCAAAAGCTTCGGAATGCTTTGTATCTAACGCTACGAAAAGTGTTTAATAATCTTAAGAAAGTATTATTTTTGCTATTAAGAACGCCCTGTAGATCGTTAAACGGGGACAAAAATTGAAGTTCTCTCTTTATCAAAAATTTATACATATTCCACTGAACTAAATGATTATGAAAAATTTCGTTTGAAAAACTTCGTTTTGGGATCACGAATTATAGCTGTCGCCAGTTTGATTAGGACAGAGGATTAGGGGGGCAACGCCTCCAGCCAGGGGTTCCACCCCTGCACCCCGTCCTAACCAGCATGGCTACGGCTATAAATAACATCGGCAGCTTCAATCTGTAGGGCTTATAGCCCTTTTCAAGGGTGTGAGGCACAGTGGGGTGCTTCGCGCTCCACTGTGCCTCACATTTCTGTACTTCACCCAAGTGCAAACCGCTATAGGAGAGGACCAATAAATTAATGCGACCTTGTGTTTCTGAGCCGAACACAGGGCAGCAAAGCCTCTCCCGGTTGATAATGGATTTTTTCCAGCTAAAAGTCTTCCAGCATCCACTCAGATGCCCGTTCACCCAACTCCAGGGGGATGCTGACGGCCTTACCCAGTCGGGGACGCTCACGGGTTTGCTGAATAAATATTTGCACCTGCCCGGTACTGCCCCATGCCTGGAGATAGTTGGCGATCGCATCCAGATGGGCCAGGTACTCACCTTCTGTTAAGGGGAAGGATGCCTGCTCCAAATACTTCCACATGACCAGAACGAATATTTTGCCCTGGGTGCGCCGCAGTTGAAGGTCGTAGGAGCATCCCCACTTATCCAGCAAAATCTGGCGTAAATCCTGTCCAGTCATGATCAATTAACCAGCTCACAGCACAGATTCTATGGGACTTTCAGCTTCCAGAGTAATGATTTCTGGATTGAGGGGGAACCGGACCTGGGGCAACCGTTAACATTTCGTATAAAACTGACGGTCCCTTCCTTAGATATGATGCTAACGTCAAGAAATGTAATAATCTTAATGGCTTCTCAGAATGTCCATGGGCAGGTTTTTTCAGACAGCTGAACAATTCATAAAACATCTGTCCTCATGGCACGAATTTTGAGCTGGCGCTCATCTCGTAAATAAAACTTAAACTTCAGGCTTGCAGGTTGAGTGCTTATCCAACCTCGATCCAAATCCCTTTCTTAGCAGAACTAAACGTAGTCATGGCACAACTCTCCGGATCCTCAGACGTTCCCGATTTAGGGCGTCGCCAGTTTATGAACCTGCTGATGGTTGGTACAGGAATGACCACTGTCCTGGGCGCGCTTTACCCGGTTGTTAAATACTTTATTCCTCCATCCAGTGGCGGCAGTGGCGGTGGAGTCACCGCTAAGGACGCTCTGGGTAATGATGTTCTTGTCAGTGAGTTCCTGGCAAGTCATAGTGCGGGTGACCATGTCCTTGCTCAAGGGCTTAAGGGAGATCCCACCTATATTGTGGTTACTGAAGATAAATCCATTGCTGATTTTGGCATCAATGCGGTCTGCACCCATTTAGGTTGTGTTGTGCCCTGGAATGCTAGCGAAAACAAGTTTATCTGTCCCTGCCACGGCTCTCAGTACGACGCTAATGGCAAGGTGGTGCGGGGTCCTGCCCCCCTCTCCCTGGCTTTGGCCCATGCCAACGTAGAAGACAACAAGATTGCCTTTACCTCCTGGACTGAAACAGATTTCCGCACGGATGAAGATCCCTGGTGGGCATAGTTTGCAGATTTCCCTTGCTACTGACATACGACAGATGAAAAAGATTCTTTTAGAGAGATTGATGCCGGGTACTAACTTTTTAAGAAAGGCGGCATTGGCGGCGGCGGCGATCGC
This sequence comes from Kovacikia sp., assembly GCA_049581985.1. Classification (GTDB taxonomy): domain Bacteria; phylum Cyanobacteriota; class Cyanobacteriia; order Leptolyngbyales; family Leptolyngbyaceae; genus Kovacikia. Next base: position 5,869 of record JBAUTA010000379.1, on the reverse strand, counting down.
CTTGCTCCTGACAGGCAGCTTTACCTTTCCCCAAGCTGCTAGTGCCTATCCAATTTTTGCCCAGCAGGCATACAGCAATCCCCGTGAAGCAACGGGCCGCATTGTTTGCGCAAACTGCCATCTGGCTGCGAAACCGACTGAAATTGAAGTGCCCCAGTCTGTCCTACCAGACACCGTATTCGAAGCAGTGGTCAAAATTCCCTACGACCCCAAAGTTCAACAGGTGCAGGGCGGTACAGGCGAGAAAGGGCCTTTGAATGTGGGTGCAGTCTTGATTCTGCCGGAAGGGTTTAAGATTGCCCCTGAGGACAGAATCCCCGAGGAATTGAAGGAAAAGGTTCAGGATCTTTACTTCCAGCCCTACAGCGAAGACCAGGAAAACATCGTTGTCATCGGTCCCCTGCCGGGTGAACAATATCAAGAAATTGTTTTCCCAATCCTCTCCCCCGATCCCAAGACCGACAAGGCCATCCACTTTGGTAAATACGCGGTTCATGTCGGTGGCAACCGGGGCCGTGGACAGCTTTACCCCACGGGTGAAAAAAGCAACAACACAGTCTACAATGCCTCGGCTGAAGGAACCATTACTCAGATTACCAAGCCTGAGGATGGCGGCTATCAGGTTACCATTCAAAAGTCTGATGGCAGCACGGTAGATGAAGTGATCCCTGCCGGACCTGATCTGATTGTTTCTGAAGGTCAGGAAGTGAAAGCCAATGAAGCGTTGACCAACAATCCAAATGTGGGTGGTTTTGGTCAGCACGACACGGAAATTGTGCTTCAGAACCCAGATCGGATTAAGGGTCTGCTGGCATTCTTCGCCATCCTCACCCTCACTCAAATCATGCTTGTGCTGAAGAAGAAACAGGTGGAGCGTGTCCAGGCAGCCGAGATGAACTTTTAAGCCCGGAAGCTCTGTTACAGCAGTTCTCGCCTGGGTGGGGTGCCTCGCATACTCCATTGATTTGAAAACTGCTATGGCGATCCAGGTTCAAATGGAAGGGTAGGCGACTCGCCTACCCTTTTCCATAGGCCATTGCCTCATTCATTGCCCGTTATAGCGGTTTGCACCTGGGTGTGAAGTACAAAAATGTGAGGTACAGTGGGGCGCGAAGCATCCTCACTGTACCTCACACCCTTGAAAAGGGCTATAGGATGGAAGATATAGCGATCCTTTGGGGACGAAGCCCCAGCCAGGGTTCACCCCTGCACCCCGTCCTGACCCATAGGGCCACGGCTATAAATTGGGATAACGTGTACTAAAGAGTTGATGGGCTAATGCGCTACTCGTTGCTGAGCCGATTTCAGGGAGGATTGTTAGGGGCAGCGCTGGGTGCAAGTCTGGGCTTTGAGCAACCAACACAGAAATCTCTACAGAAAAAGCCTGACCGAATCAAACCGGTGATTCCGATTACTCAGGTGGAATCACAAAAGCCTGGATCCGACTGGGAACAATCTCCTCCGGAGAGGCAGGGTGGGTCAACGACGGGTTATGGCAAGGTCGCTGTACGTTGGGCTGAGGTGTTAATTGATCAGCAAGAATGGACTGCTTTGGAATTTGGGCAGTCAGTTGGGCAAATGACCGCGCCTGCCTTTCGCAGCGACTCTGGTTTATCTTATCCGGGGTCGATCGCTGAGGCGGAACTGGCGATCGCTACGCTTCCCATCGCCCTATTCTTCCATGATGATGAAATCAGATTGCGGCAGATGCTGGAGAAAGCCGTCTGCCTGCAAGCTCAGGATGTTTTTGCCGGTGGAGCGCTGGCAATTGGCTTTGCGATCGCTCAGGCTCTGCAAGAACGGCTCCTTCCTCTCGACCTGATTCCCCGCACAATTGATTTCTTGCAACAGCCAGTTACCCATCAACCATCCCATCCCTACTCAACCTTGATTAAAAAGTTAGAGCAGGGGCAAACCCTGCTCCGGGAGGAAACTAATCTTTCGATGGCAACGAGAATCTTGCTGCCATCCGGTAACGCTGAGTTGGGCAGCGGGGCAGTTGCCCTGGCATTTTTTTGCTTTCTTAGCACGCCTGAAGATATGCGCCTGTCACTGCTCCGTGCTGCCCGTTCTAGCAGTTCCCTGCGAATTGTCAGGGCATTAACCGGTGCCCTTGCCGGGGCTTACAATAGCACCGCTGGAATTCCCCTGGAATGGAGCCTGGTTGCTGCAGATCCGACTCAACGCTTAGACTGGCAAATTTCTGGACCGGATCTCTGCCACCTGGCAAGTCGTCTGCTAGCAGCGTGGTCGGGGGCATCCAATCCCACAGCCTTCGCCAACAGCTCATTTGCGATCGCCGCCCCTGGACTTATCCGCCCCCGTTAACGGTTTGGTTTTTCTGGCTTTTGCCCCCCCATTTAATTAGGATAATTAGGAATTCAATAAACTACCTGAAACTTTGAATTGCTGCCTATAGAATAGGGGAGATTGTATTGGCTACCAGCTTTTCTGGTTCATCCCATTCGTCCTACAGGCGCTAAATTTTCGAGGCGATCGCGTGTCAATGAAACGGCTTCGGCAACTGGTGCATCAGTTCAAGCGACCCCGCCTGCACGATGGAGGACAGCGTTGGACGGACATAACAATTATTTTGCGGCCAGTTACTAACTTCACACCCTTCACTTCGAGTCAGGCCCGCTCCTCTCTTATTTTCATCCTGGCGCTTGTTTCCCTAACTAGCGCCTTGGGACATCGGTTTTATAATGCTCCCAAACTAGATGTGGGGAAGGCAGCTCCTCAAACCATCTACGCGCCAGAAAACGTTACAGTTCAGGACAAAAAGGCCACTGAGGAAAGACAGAAGGCAGCCCGCACCAGCGCCATTTCTGTCCTGATGTTGGATCAATCCATTAACCAGCAAATTCGAGAGACGATCCAACGCCAGATTGATCAGGGTACTGAATTGAGGCAATTGGCAGGTCCTATCCCTTTTACCAAAACCCGTATTCTCTCAACTCAGACCCAGGAATATCTCCGCAAAGCGAGTGAAGCGGATTGGCAGAAGATTTTGAGTATTGCTGACCCGACGGCTGCCCTCGCTCAAGAAGGCAATCGTCCTGGTGTAAAAATGAGGGTTTCGCAGGTGGCGGATGCCAGTCAGCGGCAGGCTCTGACTGAGCTGCTAGCCTATCCTCAAGCGGCTGATTCCAAGGACTATATTGCCCTGTTACAAACCATCCAGCAGGCCCGTTCCCAATATCTTTCAACTCTCAGTTCGCTTTCCCAAACCGCTGCCCCGAATGCTAAATCTGTCTACGATGCTTCTCTATTAGGCTTGACTGATGCCGAGTGGAAGCAAACCAAGCTCAAAATGCCTGAGATCGTTGAACGGATCTTGACCCAGGGCATCTCCCCAGGACTGACGGAATCGCTCCTGGAAAATGCGGTTAGGCTCCAGGTGAAGGGAGAGGTGCCTGTGCCAGCGGAAGCTGTGGCGACCCGATTATTGGTGGGTTCCCTCCAACCCAATCTGGTTCGCGATGAAGAGCAAACTCGCCTGCGGGCAGAACAAGCCGCTCAACAGGTGACCCCGGTGATGGTGAGCACCCGTCAAGGAGAAATTATCGTTCGGAATGGGGAAGAGATTACCACCGGGGAGTTTGCCCTACTGGATCATTTCGGCCTCAGCCGGAGAGGAATTAACTGGTCAGGCTTGATCGGGTTTGGTGTGCTGGTTGGCGTCGCGGTTGTAGCCTACGGCTTGATCGAGCGGAGATTTCATCCCGGTATGCGGCGTCGAGATCGCATCCTGATCTGGTTACTGTGTCTCAGCACCCCCCTATTGATTGCCCTGCAAGTCCCTTCTACTAATCTACCCGCAGTCGGGTTATTGGTTGGTAGCTTTTATGGATCGCCTTTGGGACTGGCAGTCGCCGGGCTGCTGGCATTACTGCTGCCGTTTGGCATGAATATGCCCTTAAGCCATCTGCTGTCGAGTGCTACCAGCGGTCTGTTGTGTGGCTGGATGGCAGGGCAGTTGCGATCGCGGGAAGAGCTTGCCCTGCTGGGAACCGCTGCTGGGATCATTCAGGGGGGACTTTATCTGTTGCTGAATGTTGCCTCTGGAACGGTTTGGTATACGCTGCTCGGCTCAGCGGTGATTCATGCCTTACTGGGACTTGCCTGGAGTATTGTGGCGATCGGTAGCAGTGCCCACCTGGAGCAGGTGTTTGATCTGGTAACCACGATTCGCCTGGTGGAATTAGCAAACCCAAACCGCCCCCTGCTGAAGGAACTCGCCGCCAAAACACCGGGCACCTTCCAACATACGCTGTTTGTGGCAACCCTGGCGGAAGCCGCTGCCAAGGCACTGGGCTGTGATGTTGAACTGGTTCGCACGGGAACGCTTTATCATGACATCGGTAAGATGCATGACCCCCAAGGGTTTATCGAAAACCAGATGGGAGGCCCCAATAAGCATGACCTGATCAACGATCCGTGGAAGAGTGCGGAAATCATCAAAAAGCACGTCACTCAAGGGTTGGTGATGGCACGCAAGTATCGTCTGCCAAAAGCAGTTCAGGCATTTATCCCAGAGCATCAGGGAACTATGCTAATTGCCTACTTTTACTACCAGGCGCAACAGATTGCCCAGCAACCGCCCGCACCAGAACAGGTAGCTCCTCAATTAAAAGAAAGTGATTTCCGGTATGACGGTCCGACGCCCCAATCACGGGAAACGGGGATCGTTATGCTGGCAGATTCCTGTGAAGCGGCCCTGCGATCGCTCAAAGACACGACTGCCGAAGAAGCGCTATCCATGATTAACAAAATCCTCCGGGCCCGCTGGCAGGACAAGCAATTGGTTGATTCTGGGCTAACCCGCGAAGATCTGGCCAAAATCGCAACGATTTTTGTCGAAGTCTGGCAGCAGTTTAACCACCAACGCATCGCCTATCCCAAGGCGATCGTCAAACCCCAGCCCCTTTCTCCACAGGAACAAAACTCACCTGTAGTCAGAAAGTGAAAGCGCTACAGGGGGGCAGTTTCCGCCCTCCCCATCTGCAACTTTTATGCTTCAAATTGGGATAACTGCTCAAACAGCAGTTTTAGATCCGGTTCTCGTATCTGCTTCCTGGCTTGGGGGACACTCATCCACTGCCGATTTCTACGCTCCGCCTCAGGATAATCAGCAACTTCTGTTTCAACAGCCATGGAAAACACTTCTACCTCCCAAACACAGCCCCATTTCAGGATTTTATAAACGCCGATCGCAGGCTGCACTACGGAACCTTTAATGCCTGCTTCTTCCCATGCCTCTTTAGCGGCTGAATCGGCTGAGGTCAGCCACGGTGCGATCCACCCTTTGGGAATAATCCAGCGTTTGCCCCTGGAGGAGGTAATGAGTAGAATCTCGACGTTGCCGTTTTTGACTCGATAGGGAATTACGCCAGACTGTAAAATCACTAACCCTGCCCCTGCACTAAAGCCCTGAGTCTATTTGACCCAGGGCCTTCGTTTAACATAGTAGGTACTTCTATAACCCCAGGCTGGTATCACCTGTGTTTGTGTTTATATTCCCTCAGGGAACTTATAAATATATTGTGCTCTGGCAGCGGCAAGAACGTATCTATCCCATGGTAGGATAAGCCCCTGCCGCAGGATAGATTTAGTCCCAATTCATCACCCAATTCGACAGGGGAATTTAAACCGTTGTGTTCACCTGCTTTTCGGCACTGGGAGATTGGAAAGCCTGTTCTAACCGCATTAGCCGTTTTGCCTGGAGAGACAAGGAATTGACATCGAGCCAGTTGGCAATTAGCGCATCGGTAGAAAACAGACCCGCGCCGTTAATTACAAAGAACAGAAAACAGGCGGCATAAATTCCAGATAGCTCCAGGTAGGGCAGATTCAGACCTGCAACCAG
>JBAUTA010000378.1:0-1679 GCA_049581985.1 Kovacikia sp. | reverse complement strand
TACGACAAACTCAAAGCCGAGCAAACCCAGCGGATTGGCTTCCGGGATAACCTGCTCTACGTCACCCTCGGTCTATTTGGCATCATCGTCCCTACGGCCATTTCCAACGCCACCAACTACTACGCGCTCCTGGTCATTCCCTGGATCTGCCTCATCCTCGGTTGGACGTATCTGATCAACGATGAAAAGATTACCGCGATCGGGCGCTACATCCGCCTCACCTTAGTCGAAAAGGTCAAAGAGAAGATCAGCCATACCGATGTCGAATCCCTATTTGGTTGGGAGATTGCCCACCGCAGCGATCTCCGTCGAGGTCGCCGCAAAATCGAACAGCTCATCATTGATCAAATCACCTTTGTTTTATCGGGTATTATTGCCCTGATTACCTTCTTCCTTTTGGTGCCCAAAACTGTCTTGCCAATTTATCTTCTGGGCGGGTTTGAACTCCTCCTCCTCCTGGTTCTAGGCTGGGAAATCATCGTGTATGCAGACTTGGCTAAAGGACGATAGACAGGACAATGGGCTCTGGGTTGATAAAAATTTGACAACCTGAGCAAATGAGAGTGTCTCTATGCACAAGCCTAAATCTTTTGAGGAACAATACCCAACCATCCATCGCTTTGTAGAAGAAATGGGTCGGATTGAAATTGGGCTGGATGAAGTTCTTTCCGCCTTTGTGCGAGCCTATGATTTTGGTGGAACCGTCTATGAAGGCAAAGACAGTTACCCCAGCATGGAAGCCGCCTTACAGGATTTAGAAGCAGGCATTCAAGCCTATCTGGATGAGCATGGGATTTAGCATTTTGGCGATCGCCTCAAATCCACAGATAGCCGATTGCATGACAGTTCAGCGAGAAAGGTTCTACAGCGTTATCTTGCTCATGCTCTCAACCTGAAATCTCCCACTCAGATTGCTGCAAGAAATCTATATCCATCATGGTTGAAAGCCATTGCTCGATATCAAGCCAGGTTTGAATATCTCTTGGAGTAATGCCCTGGTGTGATCGCACATCCAACCCAGTTTCCTCTCGCTGCAAATTGTAGTCCCCAGTGGCATCATCACGGCTCAGACAATAGGTCGTGCCATCCACTGCCACGGAATAGTAGTGGATTGTGCTGTCCTCAGAGAGCTTATAAGCAGGTATTTCCTGGCTAGCGTAATACTCAAATAGCTGGGCTGCTGTGGATTCCAAAGCGGATATCTCTTCTCCACTGGGCGATCGCACAGAACCAATCTCAGCCGATTGCGGAACCTCCTGCGAATCCAGCCATTCACCCAGTTCCTGGAATTCTGCCCATTGATCAGTCGTCAGTTGAACGGTGCCGATCAGTTCTCCATCCTGCCAGGAAAGCGTTTCATTCGTTTGAGTATTGATGAACTGCAAATCCTCTGTGGCTGGATGATAAATCAGTAGATGTTCCTGATCTTGGTATCGCCATTCCCGTTCCCTGGCTGAAACCATACCCCATTCCTGGGCGAGAGTAAACGTCCGCTCCAGAGTGGAACGAAGTTGTTCGGACTGCGTGGGGTCAATGCTTATTAGACTTCATTGGAAATAAAGGGGTGGAGTCGGTAAAATGGTTCTACCTGCAATTAATTGATTCAGGGTTATGTTGTCCTACACTAAGCTGCAAACCAAACCTCGCATTTTTCGGAGTTTAAGTGGGCTGAGTCTAGC
>JBAUTA010000377.1:0-3805 GCA_049581985.1 Kovacikia sp. | reverse complement strand
GTGAAGAGCCAACCTGAACACCTGCTTTGACTCCAAGCCCCAATGAGGCGCTGATCTTGCCACCAACCTTGATTTCTGAACCGGTTGGGAGGCTTAGAGGATTGCTGACACCGTCTGCTAGCGCCCGCCAAGCATTAGGATCGATGCCTGCTCGTTGAGCAAGTTGGGCCAGACTTTCATTGTCAAAAGCTTTAAGGACTTTATTGTTTAATGCCGAATTCAAGCTACTGAGAGCATTGTTAACAGGATTATTCAACCGGTTATTTAACTGGTTAGACAAGGCATTGATTCTACTCCCTGGCTGGGCAGCAGCTTGAGTTCCTGAGGAAGACTCGCCTCCTCCCTCATTAGCCCCTGGACCGATTTTATTAAATTGATATTCTGGGTTTTGAGCCTTGATAGACAGAGAAACTTTGGCACGTAGTGGAGTCCCATCATGGGCAAAATGATCCAGATCGATATTAAGGCTTTCCACCACCCCATCAATAATGATTTGTCCCCAATGAAACCGTACTTTTGGTGGTGCTTGATTTCCGCTACTCTGGGCTTTCGGCTTGATAAAATGCTCGACCTTTGAGGTGCGCTCAAGTACTGACACGGCTGACTCTGCTGTGCCCTCATCTGCCGTATCAAATACCAATTCCAAAGACAAGGTGGTTGAACTGGTGCCAACGTACTGCCTGGCCTGGCGTCCTTCCTGTTGGCCACCCTCGGTCTGATTACTCATCTGCATACGCAATGAGGTGGGGTTCAGCTGCACCTGGATTGGATCACCAATCGGGTGAGCCGCTTCATCGGCACTGATCTCTTGCAAAGTAGCTTTAGCGAGTGACGGCATGATTCACCTCTTATCAAACGAGACGTAGTCCTTCATGGGCGATTTGCAATTCTTCGATCGCGATTTCACCTGTCTTGGCATTCAGCGCTGGTCCCCGAATACTGGTTGGTAAGCCCCGATCAAACTCCCAACTTGCAACCACCTGCTCTCCCTTACCAAGAACTTCTATTACACCGTCGTAGCGGGAAATCGGTCGTTGCCCAGCTACTGTAGTCTGAATCCAATTCCACAAGTCTTTATTTAGGGTTGCAGTACCATTGCTATCGTTCGAATAGAACATGCCTCGTTTCAAGGTGATGGGCAGATATCGAGCTCGTCCAGCAAGGCGAACGATGCCATCATTTCGTCCCCCCTCGAGGTACTCTTGCACATCCATCGTAATTTCCAGGCCACTTACCTCTTGAAAAGCGCCATTCCCAAGGGCGGCACCACCAACAGAGTCTTCAGCTACCCGAGTGACACCTGTCTGTGATTCTCCCAGTTGTGCTTCCGGACTTTTTCGTAACTTGACTTGAAAACGGAATGTTTGCATGAACTCTTCAGCCATTGATGCCCTCCTCCATAACGAGCGTTCCATCCCCGGTCCGGTTGATTTGTAAAACAATAAACTCTACAGGTTCAGAAGGAGCAACTCCAATCTCGACAACTAATTGACCGTTATCCACTCGATAAGGCGGATTAAGCGTGTCATCACAACGAACAAAAAAAGCTTCTGTTTCGCTAGCACCTTTGAAGGCACCCAGTCGATAAAGACGGCGTAACAAACCACTGACCATGTGAGTAATCTCGCGCCGGAGCGATGGCGTATTAGGCTCAAATACCATCGCCTGCATTTCACGGGCCAGTGTTCGCTTAATCATTAAGATCAGTCGTCGTACAGATAGTTGCCGCCAAAGGATGTCGGTACTCAATGTGCGTGCACCAGTTAGTAATACACCATCCCTTTCCTGGGTATAGACATTGATTCCTTGGATATGAAAAAGGTCGTGATCTGAAGGGCTGATCTTCTCACTTGGCTTAATGATTTCCCTCGCGATTTCATTAGCCGGTCCCCATGCAATATTAAATCGAAGCTCCTTTGCGGCTATAATTCCAGCTGCTACAGCACTGGGTGGAATTTCAATCAATCTGTCCTGAGTTCTGTCAAAGTTGAGAAGCTGCAACCAGGGATAGTAAGCTGCGGCATAGAAAGTGTCGAATTTACTACGCCATTTAAGAATTTGCCGAGGCTTCAAGCCAGGTGGAACATCAAGTAGAACGATGTACTCACGAGTTTTTAGTGCAAAATCGATGAGCTTCTGTTGTAAGCCTATAATTTCTTCCAGGTCGGCATTAGAGTCTAATGCAAGCCCTGGCAACTCCCCTTTAAGGTTTTCCTGTGAGAGTATCGCTATATCAAAACACTCTGCGAATTCAGGTCCTGCCAGTGAAGGTTTGCCACGAATGTCTGATTGGAGAGGTAATGGTTTCGGGCTATATAAATCGGGAACCACAATTTGCGTGAGATCGCCAAGCGCAGTTAGAGCGTGTATTCCCACAAATTGCCTGTCTTCATCAGGATCCCAATGAGGATCAAAAAAGTCATCATGAATGATGTCTGGATAGCGGTCTTCCCCACCTGTGAATTGTGCTCCTGCAGATTCTTCAACTATCAATGTGGTGTCACTAGGTTCCAGAAAAGCACCAGCCCAGGCAATATCAGGCCAGATAAGTTGAGATTCTCGGCACAATACGGTAGCAAGCCAGCGCGGATGATCAACATGGAGACCCACATTTGAGTGATTTTCTTCATGATCAGCGCCATCATTTACCAATAGACTCGCTTCAACAATCTCTAGACTTGAAATTGCATCCGATGCTGGCAAAGCTAGCGTTGCAATACGGTTTTTTCTTGCCTGGATTGGATCTCCTCGATCGACAATAGACTCTACAAATCGAAATTCATAGCCGCCACTGTCTAACGCTAACCGAAGCAACGCTCCTACCGAAATTTTTTCACTAACTTTGAGTTGAATCTGTTCGGTGCTGAGAACATCTCCTTGCAATGGGCGTACACGATATCGAACCGTAGCTCGAATATGATTGCCCCAAGCGCCTTCATTGCGAGCATATAATCTAATATTTCCTTTCACGCCAGGCAGAATACCCTGTGCAGTCGCTCCGGTATTCAAATGTGAGTCAGAGTACTCATGGACAACCCGTACAATATAAGCTCGGCGTCCTCCTTGCTCAAAGTATGCGGCCACTGCATAGGGCAATAGTCCAGGACCTTCAAAGCCACCGAATAAGCGCCGGTATTCGTCGAAGCTTTCAACCGGAACGGCAACGCTACGGATGCGCTCGCGAAGGGGATCACACATCCGCCAATCGTCGCTATGGACAACGGTTTCATCCACAAGTGGAATCCGACAGGGTCCACGCGGCGCAACCCCTACAAAAGCACAGACATCCATAGGCTGCCCGGTAAGCTTTCGTATTGGCTCCGGTGACACTCTGTAGACACCAGGAGCTCCTAGTGAGAGATGGTTAAGGGCTTGCATAGACTTTCCAGCCTGTGATACTAGTCTTCGAGCACATTGCCTATTCGTAGCTGATCCCCTCATGCACAAGGTGCAACTCCTCCCTCGCGACCTCACCGCCACCTTTAGCAGCTAAGGTTGGGCCAACCCATTTTTTGGGTTGTGCATTGCGCAGGCGAAAGGTTAAAACTTCCTCTCGTGCCTCATTCAGTAAGGAGATGCTTACCTGTCGTGGCTCATAGTTGCCCTCACCCACCCGCTTAAACCATTCAAAAAGATCCGTAGAACCAATAAGCCCCCGTTTAAGCGTGACATCGTCGTTCTTATGCGTATTGGCAACCTTGCGAACAGTATTAACCAACTCGTTACCATTGCGGTATTCAGAGTAATTCAGTTCCACACCTAAACCACTAACATCTGAGAATCCTGCGACTACACTCGCTTCATC